>CAYSWP010000016.1:0-15455 GCA_964434795.1 uncultured Desulfobacteraceae bacterium
CCATACGCTATTTTGTAAGCGTTTTGTACGGGAAAACCGCCCGCTTCTACATCCCTACAAATCCGGAACATGGTACTTGGCGATGATGTGGCAAACCCCGTATTTTTTACGAGCATTTCGGGGATCCAATTTCAGTCTTTCCCCTAACCCTGAATCCCGCTTTTAGCGGGAAACGTTGAACCGTGAACGGTTACCATCTTTTATTAATATTTCCCTGACCTCATCTGTTTTAGATAATTATTCCCTGTTTTCCTCATTAAGAAAGACTGTTGCCATGATCTTGGCATCAGTAATAATGTTGTTTATCGAGCAATATTCATTCGGCTGATGTGCTGTAGGGGATATGGTGGACCATACAGCCGCTGGAAATCCGGCATCTCTAAAGAATGCAGCCACTGTTCCGCCCCCGATTCCCATAGGTTTTGCCGTTAGACCGGTTACCCGTTCAATGGCGCTTGAAAGGATATTGACTACCGGTGAATCTGCTGATGTTGCCGGCGCTGCGTCCTGCCTGTGCACTGCCTCAATATCTATCTGTAAATCGAGATCCGTTGCAAGTTTTTTGCTGATATTCGTTGCCTCTTCTATGACCTGATCTACCTTATATTCCGGTAAAATACGGCAGTCCAGATAAAAGACATCTCTGCCGGGAATAGTATTCACATTAGGGACATTGGCCTCAACCTTTGTAGGTTCAAATGTTGAGGCCTCCGGGCTAAAGACAGGGTCTTTCATATTGAATTTTTCCTTTAGCTTGCCCATTTCCAAAATTAACCTTGCCATGGCGAAAAGGCTGTTTTTCCCTTTCTCAGGCGTACTGGCATGACACTGAACCCCTTTAACGGTAAATTTCAACCAGAGCATTGATTTTTCCGCTATCTCTATCATGGTTCCTTCATCATTTCCGCCATCCGGAACAATTACAAGGTCATCCTCTGAAAACATGTCTTTTTTTTCTGCTACAAGGTATTCTAACCCAAACCTGCTCCCTGTTTCTTCATCGGCAACAAAGGCAAGGTTGATTTTTTCTGGGGATTGAAGGTTTAAATCTATGAGGCTTTTAACGGCGAAGTAGGAGCTGACCATTCCATGCTGGTTATCCTCCACACCCCTGCCGATTATTTTATCTCCTTCAACTACCATTTTATACGGGTCAGTTTCCCATAATGAAAGATCTCCTGGTGGAACAATATCCAAATGACTAAGGATCCAAATGTTTTTTCCTTGTCCTGCCCCATTCCAGGTGGCTACTATATTGGGTCTGTAACCATTAGCCGCATTTTTATCAGGGGCATGAATTTCAAGGAGGTTGTCAGGCTTGAGAAGGAGAAGCTGCTCTTTGGCAAAATCAGCCTTATCATGTTCTCCAGTCCCTCCATTTATGGGGCCTAATGCAGGTCGCGCGGTCAGTTCCCTCTCCATCTCAATTATTTCATGCCTAAAGCTGTCGATCTTTTTGTAAATTGTCTCCATTTCAACCATTGTAAACACCCTTTAACTGATATTATAAATTTTTTAAACTTTTCCCTACTCAGACTTTATAATAGATATATCATCCATATACGGCCTGAGCTCCTCCGGGATAATAACGCTCCCATCACCCTGCTGATAATTCTCAAGTATCGCCACGAGTGTTCTGCCCACTGCGAGGCCTGAACCATTAAGGGTATGGACGAATTCATTTCCCTTTCCTTTTTTTCTCCTGAAACGTATATTAGCCCTCCTTGCCTGGAAATCAGTAAATGTGCTGCAGGAGGATATCTCTCTAAATAACCTTTGTCCAGGAAGCCACACCTCTATGTCATATGTTTTAGCGGAAGAAAATCCAAGATCCCCTGTACAGAGTGAAACTACCCTGTAAGGAAGGCCTAATAGCTGCAGTATTTCCTCTGCATTTGCAGTTAATAACTCCAACTCCTGGTCTGAATCCTCCGGCCGGCAGAATTTAACCAGCTCTACCTTGTTGAATTGATGTTGCCTGATGAGACCCCTGGTATCTTTGCCGTATGAGCCTGCCTCTGACCTGAAGCATGGTGTATATGCAACATATTTAATAGGAAGTTCGTCAAATGATAATATTTCATTTCGATGTATGTTGGTTACCGGCACCTCTGCAGTAGGGATAAGAAACAGATCCCAGCCTTCAACCTTAAAGAGTTCTTCGCTGAATTTAGGCAACTGACCTGTACCGGTCATACTGTCTGTGTTAACAAGAAATGGGGGCAAAATTTCCGTATAATGGTGTTTATTGGTATGAACATCGAGCATGAAATTAATCAGCGCCCGTTCCAACTTGGCGCCCAATCCTTTTTGCAGAGAAAATCGACTTCTTGTAATTTTGGCCGCCCTTGAGAAATCAAGGATATTGAGTCTCTCACCTATTTCCCAGTGCTGGAGGGGCTCAAAGTTGAAATTTTTTATATCTCCCCATTCTTTTACTACCGGGTTATCATCTGAATCTTTCCCAGCCACCACTGATTCATGGGGGAGGTTTGGGATAAACATTAAAAGTTTGTTTAGCTTATCTTCAATGCCTGGAAGGTCTGCCTCTATCTCCTTGATTGACTTTGAAACATCCTTCATTTCGGAGATAAGGGACATTGCATCCTCTCCACTTTTTCTCATAACCGCTATCTGGTCAGAGACGGTATTACGCCGATATCTGAGTTTTTCAAGGTTGGTCAAGACAGATCTTCTCTTTTCATCCAGGGATTGAAATCCTGAAAGATTAAGGTCATAGCCCCTAAGATTTAACATATCCATTACCTTGTCTATATTGGCGCGTACGAATTTTATATCAAGCATCGCATTTTCCTTATATTTGTATTATCCGATGTATTTTAGTTAGACATCAACTATCTGCAATAAGCAACTTTCGTAATCTTTCTAAATTCTCATAGCTACCCATGGCAATCAGGAGATCTCCCGGCTGAATCATTGTTTGAGACGATGGGTTAAATATTGTTCCGCCGTCCTTTTTTTTAATGCCTATAACTATAATATCCAATTCTTTTCTAATCTCAGATTCTATTAAGGTAAGGTTAACAAAGGGTGAATCTTTCCCAACAACTATCTCCTCAATGGCCAGCTCAAAACTGGATTCATGCATGGCCAACTCAATAAAATCGCTGACAGCCGGTCTAATGATAGCCTGGGCCATTCTCCTTGCACCGATATCATAGGGTAAAATAACCTTGTTTGCCCCTGCCTGCAGGAGTTTCGCCTTGGTAGCTGAATATTCTGCTCTTGAAAGAATAAAGAGTTCCCGGTTTAATCCACGGGCAGACAGGGTAATGTAAACATTTTCAGGATCAGATGATACAACTGATACAAGGCCCTTTGCCCGTTTTACACCTGCATCAATCAATGCATCTTCATGTGTTGCATCTCGGTCAATATAAAGAATTTTATTCTGCTCAAGCTTTTGCCTTGCCTGCTCTTCTTTTTCTATTACTATGAGGGGGATTGAATTTTTTGTTAAAACATTACAGATAGTCCTGCCAATCCGACCATAACCGCATATAATATAATGATTTTTAAGGGATTGTATTTTCCTGTCCAATTTTTTTCTCCCGAGGATAGACCTGATCTCACCCTCTATAAAGATCTCTGCCACTAATCCGACAATGTAGGTTATTAAAAAAACACCAAAGACAATCAGGATAATGGTAAAGATACGCCCGCCTGGGCCTGTTTCGTGGACCTCTTGATAGCCTACGGAAGAGATGGTGATAACGGTCATATATATGGCATCAAATATGTCCCATCCCTCTATAATCATATATCCGGAGATTCCTGTGAGGATCAACGCTAAAAAGATAATAATAGGAAAAATAAGTTTTTTAGGCATAAACCTTCTTAATCATGCAACCTTTTTTAGATATTATAAAGGCGTAATTTCTTTTGAAGGAAAATCAGGAGCACCCAAAAATCTGCTAAAATTCAGGGCAAGGATTTTAGGACGTTCTACTTTCCAGACGGAAAGGAACTGATTGCTTCTACGGTAAATTCGTTCATGTCATGTGGCAATGAACCAAAAATGACTATAAACGGGATAGAAGATCTTGGGAGTATATTTACATTCATTTTGGCTTTTCCAAGTTTATTCATTAGTAGACTGGTTATTTCTTCCATGGACAGGGAAAGTAATTCATCATCACTGATCGGATTGCCGGCATAAACTGTTTTGCTTTGCACTATCTTGCCTTTCGAATCTATGATGTTTGATCTGATCCTAACAAAACCTCTGCTTTCCGGGTAATTATTTATTACCAGGCCTTTAACCACAAACAGTCTTCCTGCTTTATCCGACTCCTTAAAAAAGCCTTTTATATCCTTAAAGGCTAATCTTATGTTTCCCTTATCGATTGTTTGTTGTTCCGGAGGGGTTTTTTTAAAGAGAAAATCCGGCTTAGACACAAATAAGGTGGCTACAGCCCCGGCAATCAGCAACGCTATCAGCAAGAGGGCGGTCCATAATCCTGACCTGCGTCTTTTTTTTATGATTTCAGGCGGCTTACTAAGATATGCTTCATCTTCCGTGTCTTGTTCCTTTTTTAATGTATCCTCTTCTATTGCCTTTTTTTCCTTAATTTCCTGGTCTATAGCTTTATCAATCTCTGTCTTTTCCCCTAACTCTCCATGTTCTTTACCTAAATCAGGCAAATCATCAATGGAGATTGGCTCCATTTTTTCCTCTTGGGCAATATCTTCCTCAATTTCTTCGGCAAGGGTTTTTTCAAAATCTGCGGTTAATTCCTTCTCTGTTGGCTGTTTTTCAACTCTCTCTGATAGTGGTTCTTCAATATATGCATCTTCCTCTATCGGAAAAACAGTAAAAACATGCTTGCAAGCAGAGCATCTAACCCTTGAACCGGTTTTTTTTAGAAGATTTTCGTTCAGTGAAAATCTGGTTTGGCATTTCTCGCATTCAACTATCATGTTTATTCTCCTTCAGTTAGTTTGAATTTCTAAGCTAAGGATATATGGCAAATGTCGATATTTTTCACTATAATCCAGTCCATAACCAACTAAGAAACCCTCTTCTATCTCAAATCCTTGGTAGTCTATCCCTATTTTATTTTGTCTTAGCCCGAATTTATTTATCAATGTGCATACTCTTATAGATTCAGGCGATTTTTTTTTAATATGCTTGATTAAATAGGATAATGTCAGCCCAGTGTCAATGATATCTTCTACGATTATTACAGGTTTTCCTCTGAGTAACAACTCAATATCTTTTGTTAATTTTATATTGCCGCTTGATATGCTATTTGGACCGTAACTGGCCAATCTTATAAAGTCTACCTCTGTCGGTATAGATATTTTTCTGATAAGGTCTGCAATAAAGATAAAAGATCCATTTAAAACACCTATAAGTACAGGTTCTGTATCTTTATACTCTTCACTTATATTGTGCGCAATCTCCTCAACCTTTTTACGTATATCTTTTTCAGAAATTTTTTTTAATATTTTATAGTCCATTATAAAAATCTACTAAAGTTAATTTCTTAAATAAATATTTAATTTTAGAGTGAATGTCAACTAATATTCATAAGTTAACACAACTATATCAAAGACTTCTCATTTTTTACAAATTTATGAAGTACACAAAAGTCTCTTTATTCATAAACCTTTTCCTCATCATCAGGTGTTATGGCATCATCCTCTACATCCCTGACCTCAAATTTTCTTTTTTTCAACTCCCTGTAGTATTCATGCTGGATAAGAAGGTTCATGATCTCGTTAGTTCCAGTCCATATCATTGACAGGCGGCAGTCCCTCAAAAAACGTTCAATAGGATATATGCTCGTATAGCCAATTCCGCCCATTATCTGCATGGCGTTATTTATGACAGACCATGCCGCCTCGGTGCCCACCTTTTTGGCCTCTGATACCAATCTCCTGGCATCTCCACCTGAATCCGCCATCCTGGCCGCTGCATAAACCAAGGCCCTGGCAGCATCCAATGTGCTAATAGAATCTGCCACCATAAAGTTGACTGCCTGAAACCTGTCAATGGTTCTCCCGAATGCCTTTCTTTTTGTAGAGTATCGTGTTGCCACTTCCAAGGCTGCCCTTCCCATGCCGACAGCCCCTGCCCCGCTTGTAAGTCTTTCAGGTACCATCATTTTGTTGAAGACGTGATATGCCTGGTGTAATTCACCAACAAGATTTTCCTTGGGGACCCTGACATTGTCAAAGACGAGTCTTCCTGTTCCCGCACCCCTTGTTCCGAGTAAGGTATAGATAGTATGATCCTTAACTCCCATATTTTTTTCAACAATAAAACAGCTTATAGACTCATGAGCCGGTGCGTCTTCGGCTGACTTTGCATATACCAGGAAATAGTCTGAATCTTTAGCTCCTACTACAAAGCGCTTCTCTCCATTGAGGATAAAGGAATCTCCATCAGCAACGGCCTTCATTGCCGCCCCAAAGAAATCAGATCCTCCCCGTGGTTCAGTCAGGGCCTCTGCAGAGTAAAGTTTGCCTTCATTTGTAGGTTTAAGATAATGCTCCTTTTGTTCCTTTGTCCCAAAGCTGTTAATTGCCTCTCCTGCAATACTCGGCATTACATATGCGCAGGATATAGAATTGCCAAGGACCCCAACTTCTTCGATTGCCACAACCTCGGAGGCCCAGTTAAGGCCACGCCCTCCGTATATCTTGGGAAATCGTAAACCAAGAAGGTTCCTTTTGCCTGCTATTTCTACAATTGGTCGACCAGTCTCAATTACACTCATATCCATGTCTCTGATAAGCTTGCTTGGTATATCATTCTTAACAAATTGCCTAACCTCTTCTTGTAATTTCATTTGCTCTTTAGTCAGCATGAAATCAAACATTTTTAACCTCCCTTTTTATATATGTTCCTATGAAAGCTTAATATTCAGATGTTTAATTTTTCTCCAAAGTGTTTGCCTGCCAATACCCAAACCCTGGGCAGTTGCCTTGCGGTTCCAATTATTTTCCCTGAGCGCCTGTAGAATAAATTTCCTCTCAAGGTCCTCCCACTGCATTTTCTTTGATGCCTCAGGCCCGGAAAATTTGGCTTCAGGGGCAGGCGGTGTTGGCTGTAGATAATCAGGCAGATGTCTTATGCCTATATGAACTTCATTGCAAAGTACTGTAGCATGTTCAATGATATTTTCCAGTTCCCTCACATTACCTGGAAAATCGTATGCCATAAGTATGGAAACGGCTTCCCGTGATATGCCTTCTATGTCTTTTCCATTCAGCTTATTAAACCTTCTCAGGAAATGATCAGCAAGGAGGGGTATGTCTTCCTTCCTGTTTCTCAAAGGCGGCAGGGTAAGTTTGACTACATTGATTCTGTAAAATAGATCTTCCCTGAAGGCCCCCTTCTTAACAAGGGAATCAAGATCCCTATTTGTAGCGGCCACAATCCGTATATCTGCACGAATTGTTTTGTTGGAGCCTAAAGGTTCATAGGTTTTTTCCTGTAAGACCCTGAGAAGCCTTATTTGGATATGTGGGGGCAGGTCACCTATCTCGTCTAAAAAGAGCGTACCGCCCTCAGCGGCAGCGATTCTTCCGGGTCTATCTTTTTTGGCATCTGTAAATGCCCCTGCCTTGTAGCCGAAGAGCTCTGATTCCGCCAAGCTGTCAGGCAAGGCGCCTAAATTTACAATAACAAGGGGACATTTACTCCGCCGGCTTAAAGAATGAATGGCCCGGACAAAAAGTTCTTTTCCTGTTCCACTTTCCCCTTGAATTAATACAGTGCTATCACTATGGGAAACTTGTTCCAGAATAACGAAGAGCCTGTGCATTTCCTTATTTTTACTTACTATATCAAAAAATGTATGTTTTCCTTTCAGTTCCTTCCGCAGTTCTTCTACAAGACTTAGGTCCCTGAAGGTTTCAACGCCGCCTATTCTCCGGCCATTTTCATCTTTAAGGATTGCAGTGGATATACTTATAGGGACCCTGTCGCCCTTAGCATTCACAATATAAATAGACTGGTTAAGTATCTTATTTCCTGTCTCTATTGTTTTTTTTAAGGCACATTGCCTTTCGCATATATTTGCCCTGAAAACCTCCCAGCAATTTCTGCCAAGGGCCTCTCTTTTGTCTATCCCGGTAATTTGTTCAGCGGCCTTATTAAAGGTAGTAATATGCCATTCAAGATCAACGGTAAACACACCGTCTGCGATGCTGTCAAGGATAATAGATGTTTGGCTTTTTTCCATTTGCATTTATATGCTTGGACCTCGTCAAATATATCATAGTAATATTTTCTATGGTTACAGTATATATTTTATTTTAGCCACATTTCGTTTATAACTTGCAATTATTATTAAATTTGAGAAAAATCGTAAAAACTTTTTTGCGAGCGATTTTAGCAAAATCGGGCATCATACACAGACAAAGGATTTTTAATCCTCAAAGGCCAACTCAATTAGCCTATCCATCAGTGAAGAGAAAGATAAGCCGGCTGTCCTTGCAGCTAATGGAAAGATAGAGTTCTCTGTCATGCCGGGTATTGTATTTGTTTCGAGGATATAGACGACACTGTCAACTACTATCATATCAGATCTGGAGAAATTTCTGCAGCCAAGCACGGAATGAGCCTTTGTTGCACAGAATTGGACTTTCTTATACACATCTCTCGATAGGGATGCAGGGCATATCTCCTTTGACGCGCCGGGGATATACTTAGCCTTGTAGCTAAAAAACCCATACTCCTTTTGTGGGATAATTTCAACAACCGGCAGGGCCTCTGGTTCTCTGTTCCCAAGAACAGCGCAGCTTACCTCCCTTCCATTCAAATATTCCTCGGCCATTGCCTCTGAACTGGCACTGACACTGAAGATATCCTTAATGGCCTGCACTATTTCCTCAGAAGTGCTGCATATTTTTAATCCTATGCTTGATCCCTCAGACACCGGCTTGATTACTGTAGGTATGCCAAGATTAGATAATATTTCTGCTGGATCAAAGTCCTTGTTTCTTAAAATTAGGTTATCCCTTGCGACCCTCAGTCCTGCGCTTAAGAAAAATTTCTTGCTTACTGACTTGTTCATGGCCAGTGCGCTTGCCAAAACACCTGAGCCGACATATGGAAGATTTAAAAGATCAAGGAGACCCTGCATAGACCCATCTTCACCCTTTTTTCCATGGAGAAAGGGCAGGGCAAGATCAATTGATTTGTAGTCCCCCATTAATTTAGGAAGGTCAAGGCTTGGATCATATCTTCTTACCTCATATTTATCTTTATCAAGGGCATTATAGACAGCTTCACCGCTTTTCAATGACACCTCTCTCTCCCTTGACCAACCCCCTTCAATAAGCGCTATGCTAAGTTTATTCATAATCTTACTTTCTTAATATTTCAAAAATTTATTTTCTTTAGACCTATAATTTATTTTTATTTTTTACTAAAAAAAATTTTTGCAGATAAATCGTATCCATTTAAGGCTAACTATCTTTATCATTTGATCTTTTAATCAGGATCAGAGAAAAATGTAACAAGAAAAACCGTAATAATCCAAAAAAAGCAGTTTAATGAAGAAAATCGAAGCTTGTAGCTTTTTGTAAATCATTTTATGATTGTTGAATACTGGTAAAGGTAGTTGAATTAATAAGTAAATTTTTGCAATTTTATTTTCCTTATTTGACAAGGGTTTCAAAAAGCATGTTTTATTATTTCTAATGAATCAATATGTTAGCAATGTTGAAAAATAACAATTCTCCTAACTTATCTTTACCTGTAATCAACTTTGACAACCATGTGTATTTTATCTATTCATAAACTTCCGATAATTAAAAACGGCCTTCAAGTATTAACAGTACGAAGCTCACAAAATTTAATTACCTATTTTACTGTTTTTTTTAATAAACTTCCACTCCCTTTTTGTAAGGGATATATTTTTCCTTTAATCTGCTTATCTTTTATTAACCTTTTAAAATATAAAAACCTATATTAATTCAGGATAACAAATGGAAACTATTTGGAGTAGCGTGAAGGAGGATCTTAAAGGCATAATAGATGAAAAAAGTTATTCTTTATGGGTAAAGCCATTAAAATATCTCCATTCAAGTGGAAAAAATATCTGCATAGAATGTTCTAACAACTTTTCTCGGGACTGGGTCCAGGAACATTACTCCTCTATTATTTATGATCAACTATATGGGGCGGGAATCAAAGATCATAAATTAACCTTTAAGGTTTCTTCAGCAAAAAAACAATCTGAATCTGAAAACAGCATAGATAATATTATTGGAAGGCAGTTGAGCATTCCAAATATGCCAAAAAAGACAAGGAACGGGGGGGTGGTTTTAAACAAACGATTCACCTTTGATAAATTCGTAGTTGGAGAATGCAATGAATTTGCATACTCTGTATCTAAGGCATTGGCCAATGATTCTCACATCTCTTATAGCTCCCTCTTTTTATTATCAGAGACCGGCTTAGGGAAAAGTCATTTAATTCAATCTATAGGTAACTCAATTCTTAATGATAAACCTGAGAAAAAAATCCTATATGCAACACTGGAAGATTTTACGAATGAAATGGTTTCGTCATTAAAAAGCAAATCAATCGAACAATTTAAAAATAAGTATCGTAAGTCCTGTGACGTATTACTCCTGGAAGGGATACATTTTCTTAGTGGAAAAAAGAAAACCCAGGCAGAACTAAGCTATACGCTTGACTCTCTGTTTAATGATGGTAAAAAGGTTATTTTTACCAGCCCGCTTGCCCCAAAAGAAATCCCGGATATGGAAAGTATGCTTTCCTCCAGGCTTGCCTCCGGTATTATAACAAATATTGGTAAGCCCGATTTCTCTACACGGTTAAAGATATTAAAACAAAAAACTGCAGAGAAGAAAATTACAATCCCGGAAGACGTAGCAGGGTACCTCGCTGAAAATCTAATCAATGACATAAGGCAAATAGAAGGCGCTCTCGATTACCTTAAGGCAAACTCCCTTTTAATGAAAAAAAAGATAGGCATGGGTTTAGCAAAGGAGATTGTTAAGCATATAGCTCCTTTTAAAAAAATTGTAAAAATTGATGATATCCAGGAAATGGTCTGCAAGTATTTCAGGATTACCCTTGATGAACTTAAATCAAAAAGTAGAAAAAAAATTTTCACCTACCCGAGAAGTATAGTTATTTATCTATGCCGTAAATACACTGACAAATCCTTAAAATATATCGGAGGACTTCTGAACAGGAATCATGCAACCGTCCTTTATGACGATGAAAAAATCAAGAGCGGTATGAAAAATAAAGATGCTGTTCGAAAGGAAGTAGAATTTCTCTGCAGGCAAATAGAAAGCAAAATGGCGTGATATAATTGTTTTTAGCCTTTCACGGTGAAAGATTAAGGTTTAGAGGGGAAAATATGAGTTTTTTATCTGGTTTTATAGCTATAATTGGACCACCTAACGCAGGCAAATCAACTCTTTTGAACAAATTTATAGGCAGTAAAATATCTATTACATCCCCTAAACCGCAGACAACCAGGAATAGGGTATTGGGGATTCATAACGGTGATGGTTATCAGATGATTTTCATGGATACCCCTGGTATTCATAAAACCAGATCCATGCTTCATGAGAGTATGGTCAAGTCTGCTGAGACTACGCTGATGGAGGTTGATACAGCACTTTTGGTTGCTGGATTCAAGGAGGATATCCATGGCGATGATATGAAGATTGTTTTATGGCGCTTAAAGAATTCAGATAAACCTGTGATATTGGCTATTAATAAGATAGACCTTATAAAAAAGGAAAATCTGTTGTCGATCATTGATTCGTATGACAAGATTAATTGTTTTGACTCTATTGTGCCGGTGTCTGCCCTGTATGGAGATGGGTTGGATGACTTAAAGAAGGTATTAATAGATAAATTATCGCCTGGCCCCCAATTTTTTCCCAGTGATATGACCACTGATAAATCGGAGGAATTTCTTATATCCGAAATCATAAGAGAAAAGATATATTATGAGACAAGCCAAGAGTTGCCATATTCTTCAGCTGTATTGGTCGAAAAATTAGAGGAAGACAGGCAGCGGAATCTTGTTTTAATAATGGCGGTAATTTTTGTGGAAAAGGTGTCACAAAAAGGGATGATTATAGGAAAGCAAGGGAGAATGCTCAGAAAAATAGGGGAAAAGGCAAGGATAGAGATAGAAAAACTATTTTCATGCAAGGTCTATTTAAAGCTTTTTGTAAAGGTTGAAAAGAATTGGAGCAGTGATACGCGTTCTTTGAGAAAACTTGGGTATTAAGGGTTAACGAAAAAAACCAGCCGGTATTTATTGCGGCTGGTTTTTTGTCAGGAGAAAAGAGAGATTTTTTTGTTTTGTTGTATTATATCAATGCAATATCTTTGCCATGTTTTTCAATTTTTATATAAGTACTTGATATAACATAATAATACATAATGAATAATAAATCATCATCATCCCCATTGATTGTTAAATGTTAAAATATTTTAACATAATTTTTTAAAAAGAGCTATCTGTTTTTCTAACTTATTAGAATAACTTGATTTATTAATGTTAAGTTTATTTAACAACTGTTTAAACAAGCCCTCATGGCTATTCCGGGCACTGGGCGGAATATTATAATAATCCAAATTTTTTTAATTTGTAATGCATTAAATGCCTACTTATACCAAGCATTGTTGCTGCCCTGGACTGCACGTTATTAGAATACTCTAAGGCCCGCAAAATAAGTTTTCTCTCTATCTGCTCAAGGGTCTTATCTAAGGGCATGTTTAATGGAACAATTTTGTCGAGATCTATTTTTTCATCATTTTTCTTTAACAAATACTCCGGCAGGTCATCTAATGTTATAGTATCATTTGAACTCATTACAAGGGCTCTTTCAATTATGTTTTCTAATTCCCTTATGTTGCCCGGCCATCTATAACCGTAAAGGCATTTCCATACATCAGGGGAAAGTTCTATTGCTCTGGTCTCAGATGACTTATATTTCTTAATAAAGTGCGCTACTAAATATGGAATATCCTCAGACCTGTCTTTAAGGGGTGGAAGCTCAATTTGAACTACGTTCAAACGATAAAAAAGATCCTCCCTGAATACACCTTTATCTATATTGTTTTTCAATCTACGATTAGACGCTGCCAGGATTCGAACATCTACCTTAATGGTCTTGGTTCCTCCAACCCTTTCAAATTCCATTTCCTGGAGCACTCTTAGGAGTTTTACCTGTAGGGCAGGTGGCATCTCACCTACTTCGTCTAAAAATAATGTTCCTTTGTCGGCGAGCTCGAACCTCCCCTTTTTCATAGCAATCGCACCAGTAAAAGAACCTCTTTCGTGTCCAAAAAGCTCGCTTTCCAGCAAGGTTTCAGTCAGGGCTCCACAATTAATAGAGATAAAAGGCTTATTCTTCCTTGGGCTGTTATAGTGAATAGCCTTGGCAATGAGCTCCTTCCCAGTCCCGGAAGCCCCGGCAATCATTACGGATGCCTTAGACTGGGAAACTTTTTCAATCATCTCGTATACCTTAATCATAGAGCTGCTTTTACCTATTATATTCCCATAGTTATAACGATCTGAGAGCGCCTCGCTAAGAAGCCGGTTTTCCTTCTTAAGCCTTCTAAATTCGAGGGCCTTTTTAATGGTCAACTTCAGGTCCTCATTCCTGAAAGGCTTGGTAATGTAATCATATGCCCTCTTTTTCATTGCTTCTACTGCCATTTCTATTGTGCCGTAGGCGGTCATTATTATGACTGGGAGGTCCGGGTCTATTTTTTTTGCCTCTTCCAAAAGGGCCATTCCGCTAATTTTCGGCATTTTTACGTCTGTAACTAATAAATCCAGGTTTTTTTCTTTCATTAAGCGCAGGGCATTTACGGCATCAGCTTCTGTAATTATCTCGTAGCCCTCCGGGGATAGTAAAGCCTCGAGAATAATTAGATAGTTTTTTTCATCGTCTACAATTAAGATTGTGTCCATATTAAAGGTCCTTTAACTTTTTACCGGTAAAGAAACAAATACGTTTGCCCCTTCGCCTATCTCACTTTTTATCCATATTGTGCCATTGTGCCCCTCTATTATTTTTTTTACAATCGGCAGCCCAAGTCCACTTCCCTTGTCTTTTGTCGTGAAAAATGGATTAAATATTTTTTTAATATTATTTTTACTGATCCCTTTCCCTGTATCTTGAATATTTATCTGATAATTTTTATTTTCCTCCTTAATTGTAATATTGATCTTTCCACCATTGTTTATAGACTGAATAGCGTTTATGAATATGTTTAAAAATGCCCTGTAGAGGAGTCCGGGATCTGATTTAATAATAAATTGTCTATTATCTAAATTCTCTTTATTTAAAATGATGCCTTTTTTATTTAATTCAGGCTGGAGAAAGGTGAATATCCTATAGAAAATATCTTCCAGATGACTGTCTTGAAGGATTGGCACCTCGGGTCTGGCAAAGTCAAGAAAATCAGTGACAATATCATTGAGCCGGCATGACTCATCAACAATTATACTGGAGAGTTTTTCTTGAATGGGATCAGATTTTAATTTCTCCGTTAATAATTCTGCAGTGCTCCTGATAATTCCCAAAGGGTTCTTTATCTCGTGAGAAACTCCGGCAACCATTTCCCCGAGGACAGCCAGGCGCTCTGACTGATTTAACTGATCTTCTAAAAGTTTTTGTTCCTCTGCCCTCTTTCTAAGGGTAATTTCAGCCTTTCTTACTACAAGCAGGAGGGAAAGGAAAATAAGAATCATAGTAACAAGAGATGCACCGAATATTAGATAGCGAAATTTTGATATGGACTCGTATTCCTTAGTGAGATCCTGTATTAATTCAAATACACCCAATATTCCTATATAGGTAAAAGGAGGTTCTGCGTCAAAGGGTATAAAGGTTCTGAGTTTTTTTTCTTTAGCAAAATCTATGAACCATGATTGAAAGATTGATGGCTCACCGGATAATAAACCTGAACTAAGTTTTCCCTTGAGTGCGGTTTCATATCCCACACCCCCCATACCGGTTAATCCAATCATGCCTTTATCCGTACTATAGGCTATAACACCCTTGTTGACGTCATATATGTTAACGGTTTCAACATTAAATGAATGAATGGTTGTCCTCACTATCCTGTCCATCAGGTCAAATTGTTCCCTCTCTCTAAGGCTTATGGACCCATATCTGTACCTAATGGGTATATTAAAATAGTGAAAAACCTGATGATTGAGATTTTTTGCTATGAGAAGTGCGTGATCTTCGTAGGCATTCATTAAAATTTTAGTTGCACGCTGGGATATGACCGTGGAGAGGATAAAACTCGAGATAATGAGTATTATAAAGCTTGTGTACGCAAAAAATTTAACAAGCCTGAACCTGTTTTTATATGGTTGAATCTTTTTTGGGTCATAATACACAACAGATACAACCTCATTTATAGGAAGAAATCCTGAATAAAATTTATAGTATTA
>CAYSWP010000017.1:0-6288 GCA_964434795.1 uncultured Desulfobacteraceae bacterium
GATGAAATGCTAAAATCAATTCCAGTCGTTATGGTTACAACCGAAGGCAGTGATAAGGTTATGCAAGAATCTATTGGGCTCGGGGCGCAGGGATATGTGAAAAAGCCTTTCCGGCCCGAGGAAATAAAAAGAATTTTAAACGGTATAATGGGGGAGGAGGAAGGTGGACAAAGAGAAAGTGATGAAGAATTTGAGGGTGGCGATTTCTAATGTAATGGAGACTATGTTTTTTGAACCGGTGCAAACAATTGAAAAAGAAATGACCCTGCAAGAATGGTTTTCAGATAACTCATCGATAATTGGGGCGACACTCGGTTTCTCAGGCCCTTTAACAGGCTCATTCTATCTTCTTATCCCTGTCTCTGCCGCAGATGAGATTGTTTCAAATTTTTTAGGGATTGACACGGAAGAAATAGATGATGAACAAAGGATGGATACAGT
Organism: uncultured Desulfobacteraceae bacterium; assembly: GCA_964434795.1. Classification (GTDB taxonomy): domain Bacteria; phylum Desulfobacterota; class DSM-4660; order Desulfatiglandales; family B25-G16; genus M55B121. The sequence goes on from CAYSWP010000017.1 coordinate 442, forward strand.
AAAAGAGGCCCTTAATATGATTGGGGGGGGGTCATTTTCACTTTTTGACAAAGATGGTGAATTTAAATTGAGCATACCGGAATTAATGAGTAAAGAAAAGTGCGCATATGACCAGCTTGGACATATTAAAGGAGATACTATTTTTCTTGAGTCAACGGATAATCGTCTGGCCGCAGGGGTTGAGATTGAAACTTGAAAAAGATGAACGTCGAACATCGAAGGTGGATGTCGCTTCGCTCCATTTAGGCATACCCCAATTCGACGTTGGAAGTTCAATGTTCAATGTTGGACGTTCGTTTATTAATCCACTTTTAATTCTTGCCTGCCTCTGGCATAGTATTTGTTATTTGGTCCATCCTTCGCAGTGCCCTGCTAAGAAGAACGGATGCTTTAGAATTGGAATTTATTTTCGACGGAGATGAAATGCCAAATAAAATAAAGGTTCTCGTGGTTGATGATTCTGCAGTAGTAAGAAAGGTATTCAGGGAGGAACTTTCCAGAGAAAATGATATAGAGGTAGTAGGAACAGCGCCTGATCCGTATGTTGCAAGAGATAAAATAGTGGAACTGAAGCCCGATGTAATCACCTTGGATATAGAGATGCCCAGGATGGACGGGCTGACATTTCTAAAGAAATTAATGAAACACTATCCCTTGCCTGTAATAATAGTAAGCTCACTTACTCCCAAAGGCGGAAAACTTGCCATGGAGGCCCTGTCAATCGGCGCATTAGAGGTTATGTCAAAGCCATCGAGTTCTTATTCTGTTGGTGAGATGGGTGTTCAATTAGTAGACAGGGTAAGGGCTGTTTCCAGGATTAAAGTAGGGCCGAAAAGTGAAAAAGCGCCCACTACGGGTATTCAGGCAATACCGGCATCAAAGGCCCTCTCCGAGACCACCAATAAGGTAATCGCTATTGGCGCCTCTACAGGCGGTACAGAGGCACTTAAAGTTGTCTTGACAAAGATGCCCCCAAATGCGCCTGGTATTCTTGTGGTTCAGCATATGCCGGCACACTTTACCAGCTCTTTTGCCGAAAGACTCAATGAATTAAGCGCTCTTACCATTAAAGAGGCAAGGGACGGCGATTCTCTGGTTAATGGAACGGCCCTTATAGCGCCGGGTAACTTTCATATGCTTTTAAAAAGGAGTGGTGCTCGATACTATGTTCAGGTAAAGACCGGGCCATTGGTGCACCACCAAAGGCCTGCCGCAGACGTTCTTTTTCACTCTGTTGCAAATTATGCAGGGAGAAATGCAGTAGGTATAATACTTACAGGCATGGGATCAGATGGTGCCCTTGGGTTATTGAAGATGAGGGAGGCTGGAGCAAGGACAGTGGCCCAGGATGAAAAAAGCTGTATAGTTTTTGGGATGCCGAAAGAGGCAATACAATTGGGCGCTGCAGAAAGGGTCGTTTCCCTGGAAAATATTACACAAGCAACACTCAATTTGATTACATAGGGCAGAAAATAAAGGTTAAGAAACAGGCTAAATAATCGTAACTCTTTTTATACATAAGACATGACCTATTGCAAGGTATAATAATTATGGAAAATGATTTAAAGCATAAAATCTCTCAAATGACGGATGATAAACTTTCAGCCCAAGAGATAGATAAGGTGATAGATTTCTTGAAGAAAAGCTCAGGACAGGATGATAATGGTTTTTTTAAAGAAATAAGCTATGAAATGACCGGTCAGGTTAAGGGACTGGCATCTTTAATCCTTGATTTTAAAAAGGATTTAAAGTCAAAAATTAACCCTGACCTTACTGATTTAACAACAAAATATATACCACAGGCTGCAAATCAATTAGAAGGGATAATTGAGACAACAGAAACTGCCGCTAACAGGATTATGGATAACCTGGAAAACATAGAAGGGAATATATCCGAGGTAAAAAAAATTGTTTCATCTTTTAAAAATGGCAGTATAACTATACTTGGGAAAAGAAAAAAGGTTGGAGCCAACTCTATGCAAATATTATTGCCTGTCATTGAGGATATTGAATCGCGTCTTGAAAATAATATGTCCATGATATCTGATTCATTTACTCAGATGAGTTTTCAGGACTTGACTGGCCAGAGGATAAAGCGTATTATAACACTTGTCAGCCAAATGGAAGAAAGACTTAAAAATATGCTTATTTACTTTGGTATCAGGCTGAAAGAAAAAGAGAAAAACCCTGATATTTCTATGGAAGAATTGAATAGGGTTGCAGAGGAAAAGGAATCTGAGGTGCGGGGACCTCAAAGAAGCGGGCAAGGCCTTGATCAGAGTGATATAGATGATATTTTAGCAAATCTTTAGCGCATGGGAGAGTAAAACATGGATGTAAACATGAAGGTTCTTATTGTTGATGACTTTGCCACAATGAGGAGAATTGTAAAAAATATTCTCAGACAGCTTGGATTCACGGATATAAGCGAGGCAGATGATGGCAAAACAGCGCTACGGGCCCTTAAGAAGGAAAAATTTGATTTAATTTTGAGTGACTGGAACATGCCGGAAATGCCCGGAATAGAGCTATTAAAGGCCGTTAGGGCGGATGATGAGCTGAAAGATATACCATTTTTAATGGTTACTGCAGAGGCAGAGAAGGGAAACATTGTTGAGGCTGTCAAGTTAGGGGTAAGCAACTATATAGTAAAGCCTTTTACAGCGGAGACAATGAGTGAAAAATTAGGAAAGATATTCGGTGGCTGATTCGCTTTTTTTCTAAAGAAATTTTAACCTTGTGCCGAATAAATTATTTATCATTTCATAACAGTTAAGCCACTAAGGCACTAAGTCACAAAGAAAAGACATAGACTTAAAAATTTTATAAGAAAAAGGATAATAATTCCAAAAAAAATTTACAGATATCACATTCTGCTGTGCATGAGAAATGATGAATTATTTTAGAGTTTTAGTGTCTTCGTGACTTTGTGGCTGTACTAATATATCATTTCTAATTGCCCGATCGAGAGATGGGGCGGATTAACCACAGGGCAAGGAGGATTAAAATGAACATACATGAGATTGACACTTTATTGCAAACAGGGAGTAAAATCTCCCCCAGGTCTTCTAAAGAGACTAAAGATAAAGGCTTTGAGAAAATTTTCCAAACCACACTGTCGCGAATAGATGCAACAAACCCTTATCAACCATCTGATACCAAGTCGGATATTTTAAGGCATGGCGATAAAATTTTATCCCTCTTAGACGATTATGCAGGACATTTGAATGATCCTAAAAAAACACTAAGAGACATTGAGCCATTGGTAGGGGAGATAGAAAAAGAGGTTAGGTTTATTGAAGCGGAAACTGCGGAAAAGAGTCAAAACGATGAAGAGCTTCAAGAACTAATTAATAACCTTGTTTTAACGGCAAATGTTAACATATATAAGTTCTACCGTGGTGATTTTGCATAGATGGATGTATATTTAAAGTATGCCAAGGATATTAGTCGTAGATGATGATTCTGTTATACTGGAGGTAATCGATGAGATACTTAAAGCTCATGGTTATGATGTGGTAACTGCCCACAACGGCAATTCAGGCATCAAGGAGTTAGAAAGGGATTTCTTTGATCTTGTTCTTACCGACCTTGTAATGCCTGATATCAGTGGAATGGATATTCTCGCCTATGTAACGGAAAAATCGCCTGACACAAAATGCATTATTCTTACCGGCTATGGAACAATAAACAGTTCGGTTGATGCCATAAAAAGGGGCGCTTTTGACTATATTTCAAAACCAATGACATCGAGCGAACTTCTAATAGTGATTGAAAAGGCATTGGAATTCAGGAATCTTGAGCAGGAAAATATACTGTTAAAAAAGGAGTTGCGGCACACTTATAGATATAAAAATTTTATAGGCACAAGTCAGGCTGTCAATAAAATATTTGACATAATAGAGAAGGTAGCCGATACAGACAGCACAATTTTTATAACCGGCGCCAGCGGAACAGGGAAGGAATTGATAGCGAGGGCTATTCATTATAATAGCAATAGGAGCAATAAACCGCTAATTGTTATTAATTGTGGCGCTATACCGGAGGCATTGCTTGAGAGCGAACTGTTCGGCCATGAAAGGGGTGCCTTTACCGGTGCTTATAAATCCAGAATTGGGCGGTTTGAGATGGCAAACGGGGGCACCATTTTCCTGGATGAGATAGGTGAGATGAGCCCTTCATTGCAGGTTAAGTTGTTGCGGGTTCTGCAGGAGCAAAAATTTGAAAGGGTAGGCGGCACCAAAACCATACATGTTGATATACGGGTTATAGCTGCTACTAATAAGAACTTAACCATAGCAATAAATAAGGGAACTTTCAGAGAAGACCTTTACTATAGACTCAATGTTATTCCCATCAAGGTTCCTACTTTGAAGCAGAGAAAATCAGACATCCCATTGCTCATTGATTTTTTCAAGAATATATTTGCAAAGGATAAAAAATCAAAGATAAGCGGGTTTTCCCAGGAGGCAATGGATGCAATGTCTGGCTATGACTGGCCCGGCAATGTGAGAGAGCTTGAAAACGTAATCCAGAGGATTACAATTCTCTGCGACAATCCCATGGTTGGCTTTAATGATCTTCCGGAACATATCCAGCAAAACAGAAAATCGATTTATCTCGTTGAAGATCATGTTGCTGAGGGAGGGCTTACCCTTGATGAGGCTGTTAAGGATTACGAGAAAAAACTTATCCTTGATGCCCTGGAAAAAAGCGATTGGGTAAAGACAAAGGCTGCAAAACTACTTAACATAAACAGGACAACCTTGGTGGAAAAAATCAAGAAACAAAAACTTGCAAAAACAGCCTCTGCGTCATTCTGATATAATGTCAAAATATTGACACCCACATGTTTAAGACGATTCCCTCTGATTTTTAACATGAGACATTAAACATAATTTCTCAATAAGCTGGAATTTTGTAGGTGCTTGATTTACTCGCCTGCCATCGACATGAGGGCTAACCTGCTGGATAGATTATTTTTATTATTTTGATTGCGTAACCCGGATAAACCGGAACAGAGAATATCTCGCGCAAAGACGCAAAGACGCAAAGTTTTTTTAGCAAATTCATCTCATTGTTTTTCTTTGCGAGCTTTGCGGCTTTGCGCGAGCAAAAAATTGAATCGTCATTTATTCTTCTAAAATCATTTTCATCATTATGCTCAGGTGTTAGCAGGCCGGTAAAACCCAAATTCACGGTAAATTAAAACCCCGATTCAGGCAGACCTGTGGGTCTGTCCGAACACAGGCATTGCCTAAGCATTATATCATTGGCATAGTAATTGCTGCTAAGATATATATGAGAGCGTATGCCAATAATTTGCCGGCCCTTATTATTGCCATTTCTATAATAATGGCGCCTTACCACCTTGCCGGATCAGGTGTTTATCCTTCATTGGCTTCAGGCAAGGGCCTTATCAGCGAAGTTACCTCAGTCAATGAAGAGCAGACTAAATCAGGAACAACTATAAGCATTGCAGGTAATGGCAATATTCTAAAGCACGTTACCAAAACCCATGATTTACCGCCTATGATTGTAATTGACATCATTGCGCCTGCCAAATCACTAAAATCACGGACTGTACCGGTAAAAACAGACCTCCTGAAACAAATAAGGATAGGGTATCATCAAAAAAAAATTCGGATTGTTTTAGATATAAAGGGAAAAGACATACCTCCCTTTACCACAAAAACCATCAACAACCGCTTGATTGTATCCCTCGGAGCAATAGATCATGAAAAAAAAGAAAGGGATGTAGACGCCATACCTCCGCAGACAAGAAAAACCCCATCAAGATCAAAAATATTGACGGTAATTAAACCGGATGATGGACAGGCCGATACC
>CAYSWP010000017.1:6388-15161 GCA_964434795.1 uncultured Desulfobacteraceae bacterium
CCCCTGAAAACATATACAGATACCCGGAAATTTCCCTCTACCTCGGCTATAATTATTTTCAATTAGGAAAAAGCACTAAGGCCAGGATTAACCTTTTAAGGTTTTACAATAGCTGCCCGGACAGTAAGGATAACCACCTTACATTAAGCAAGGTTGGAGAAACATATCGCAATGAGGGATCAGTAAATGATGCGGTAAAATTTTGTTATTTAACCATAAAACATTACCCAAAAACTGAAGGTTCCCTCATCAGTCAAATCAGAATTGCTGAGCAATACAAAAAAAGAAAGATTGATTTAAAAATAATTCAAGACATAGGATCTCAAGACATAGGATCTCCTGAAGAGATCTACAAAGATATTATCAATAACCCTCCTGACAACAACATGAGGAAATCCCTTGCTCATCTTGCCATGTTAAGGCTGGCGATTTTATACAGCAAAGAAAAAGATTATAACAAGAGCATTGATACGTTAAAGGAGTTTCTGAAAAAATATCCCCTGTCATCTTTAAAAAAAGAGGCCTTTCACACATTAAATACTGTGCTGACGGAGTTTTTCAAGGAAGACTTGAAAAGAAAACAATATATAAGCATTGTAAATCTATACCAGAGAGAGAGAAAGCTGATTTTAAAGATTAACTCTCCCTCTCCTGATCTTTTTTTAAATATTGCCAGGGCCTTTAAAAATTTAAACTTAGATACCATGGCCATAGAGATGTTCAAAAGGGCAGACAAATTTTTACCGGACATGGAAAAGCCCTCTGATCTTCTCTACTCCTTAAGTATAGATAGCTTTAAGAAAAATAAATTTGAAGAGGCCCTGCCTTACCTTAACCTTCTTATAAAAAGTCATCCTGATGATGAATTAACCCCTTATGCGTGCAAGCTGGAAGGGGAAATATTTTTCAAACAAGGAAAATTTTTACGGGCAGCGGATTCCTTTGAGCTTGCCCTGGAATTTAATCTCAAGCCGTGCGAAAAGGCCAAAATTTGGATATATAACGCCAAGGCATTAATAAAGGGAAATTCCATCAAACAGGCATTAAATTCCATGGAGAAAGCTGATAATCTAAAATTAAGCTGTAAATCATCTTATCATCAAATCTATCAAGATATTGGGGATCTTTATCTCCGTTTGGGCTATGCAAATAATGCCCTTGAGGCATTCAACCAAGCCCTTGATGTTGAGGAAGCAGAAGAAAACAAAAACCTGCTCAAGATTAAAATAGCCAGGTGTTATAGACTTTTGAATAAAAGAGAGGATTACATGCCCATCTATGGAGAAATTGCATCCCTTGAAAATGTATTGTGGAGCAATATAGCCAAATACGAAATGGAAGGTATAGATTTTGATGATAAAATCATGAAAAAAAGTATTAAGTAGAAGGTTTTTAATTTTTAGAACCTGAATGGAATGTATTGATTATGGGGAACAAAAAGGTATTGCTGGCGGAAAAAGACTCAAGCGAATTGTCGGCTATGCGTGATATTTTTATTAAATCGGGGCATGAAATAAGTACAGTGGGAGATGGCCTGACAGCCCTTGAAAAGATTACAAGGGATCATTATGACCTTATTATAACGGCCATTGACTTGCCGCAGATGAACGGCATTGATTTTTTAAAAAGGGCTAAGGAAATAAATAGATCAACCCCAATTATCCTTATATCCGCTAACGCCAGGGTTAAGGAGGCTGTTTACGCCATGAAGCTTGGGGCCTATGATTTTATTTTGAAACCTTTAACCTTTGAAATGATGGAGATTATTATCTCTCAGATTTCTAATGATCTGGGTGTAAAAGAAACAAGCAGTAATGGGGAACGGTTTACCATAATAACAAAAAATGATGAAATGAAGATGCTCCTCCAGGATGCAAGAAGGATAGCAGACAGTCAGGCATCTGTCTTTATCCATGGAGCATCAGGCACTGGAAAAGAATTATTTGCCAGATACATACATAACAATAGCCGGAGAAAAGATAAACCATTTATAGCTATTAATTGTAGCGCCTTGCCGGAAAGCCTGATGGAAAGCGAATTGTTCGGTCATGAAAAGGGGTCATTCACAGGGGCAATAACAAGAAAAAGAGGGAAATTTGAGATTGCCGATCATGGGACCATCCTTTTGGATGAGATAAGCGAGATGGATGTCTCCCTGCAATCCAAGTTGTTAAGGGCTATTCAGGAAAGAGAAATTGACAGGGTTGGTGGCGCAGTCCCCATCCCTGTGGATGTCAGGATCATTGCCACGACAAACAGGGATATCAAAAAACGAATTAATGATGGAAAATTCAGGGAAGATTTGTTCTATCGCTTGAATGTTATTCCCCTTCACCTTCCATTGCTCAGGGAAAGGAGGGATGACATATTATTGCTTGCCGATTATTTTATAGGAAAATACAACAACCTGGACAACAGGAACGTCAAAGGATTGACACCTGAAATAACAGACTTGCTTATGGAGATGCCATGGAAAGGTAATGTAAGGGAGTTGGAAAATTTAATGGAGCGGGCAGTTCTTATGACAAGGGGGGATGTAATAAACGACAAATGTCTCTTTACAAACGAGAAAAAAAAGGTCGTTGAACAATCAAATCCAAATTTTATGTCAACTGTTCCGTTAAAAGAGATGGAAAAAACAGCAATTTTTTATGCCTTAAACCAAACAAATGGAAACAGAACCCATGCTGCCGATCTCTTAGGCATTAGCGTGAGAACATTAAGAAATAAGCTGAATGAGTATAGAAAAATAATGGAGGGAGATTAAAGAGGCATGCAAATTGCTATATATATTTAAGGAAGGTGGCCCTTGGCGCCAAAATTTCTCGCAGAAGACTTTTTACGGACTTGTCAATAAATATTACTTAAAATCATTGGAAAAATATCATGGACGGACAATTTTCATTTAAAAAAACATTTTCTTCCTTAGAAAGGGCAATTAGTATATTCCAGCAGAGACATATTCATATAGCAAGCAATATCAGTAACTTAGAAACTCCTGATTATATAGCGAAGGATATTGACTTTAAGTCTGCCATGGCCCAGGCCTTGAAATCAGAGAAAAACATGGGCTTAGTTAGCACAGATCCCAGACATATAGGCGGGGGGGAACATTTTTCCCAGGAAGCGATGTCTTATGAGGAAAAGGATGAGTGGAATGGTTTCAATAGTGTTAATATAGACAGGGAAATGACTAAACTCATAGAAAACAATTTTATGCATAGGGCTGCTATTGAGGCCCTTTTAAGAAAAATAACCCTGTTAAAGGATGTAATCAAGGAAGGAGGACAATAAGATGAGCTTTTTGCTACCTCTTGATATAAGCAGTTGCGGCTTAGATACGCAGAGAAAGAGAATGGATATTATTGCCGCCAATCTTGCCAATATAGAAACTACAAGGACCAAAGACGGAGGTCCCTACAGAAGAAAAATGGTTATAATGAGCCCAAAGAAAATGAATGGCTTTGATGAACTGCTTTCTTCACATGCAGAGGGCGTTAAGATTGATGATATTGTGGCGGACAAAAGCCCTTTCAAGAAGATCTATAACCCAGGTCATCCTGATGCAAATGCAGAGGGTTATTTACTTAAACCAAATGTCGATCTTATAGTGGAAATAACAAACATGCTCATGGCAAGAAGGGTATTTGAGGCAAATATAGCAGCCATAAAAACAACAAAGCAAATGGCTCTTAAGGCATTTGAAATAGGGAGGTAAAATATGGGAGACCTAAAAATTGAAGGTGTACAGTCTGCTCCTTTAAACAATAACAGAAAGGTGAATAGCAAAGGAACATCAGATTTCTCAAAGATCATAAAGGGCGCAATAAACAATGTGAACAAATTGGAAAGTGACGCAAACAAATCCGTTGCCGGTCTTCTGCAGGGAAAGGCAAATATTAGCGAGGCAATGATAGCCCTGCAAAAAGTTGATATATCAATGAGATATCTCATGGCTATACGAAACAAGGCCATGCAGGCTTACAGGGAAATAATCCATATGCAGTTTTAGTTAATAATATAGCCGCCCCGGAGGAATAAGCTTCGCATTCCACGGGGCAGGCAAAAAGGCGTAAAAGACACAAAAATTAAGGAGTCTTACCGGATGAACGATTCATTGAATAGGTTTCTCGAATTTGCACGATCACTGCCCCTTTCAAAAAAAATAGGAGCGGCCTTTACTCTTGCCCTTCTAATGGCCGGGCTTACTGTTTTGTTTGTATGGACAAATCAGGTAGATTATCAGGTCCTTTTTAACAACCTTTCCCCTGATGATGCAGGGGAAATTATTTCTGAACTCAAGGAAAAAAATATTCCTTACAGGATTGAGGGTAACGGTAGTACAATATTAGCGGAAAAAGAGCGTATATATGATTTACGCCTTACCCTGGCAAGCAAAAACCTTCCAAGTGGCGGTAGCGTAGGTTTCGAGATATTTGATAAAACAGGTTTTGGCGTCACAAAGTTTGTACAGGAACTTAACTACAGGAGGGCGCTCCAGGGGGAGCTGGAAAGGACGATAAACCAGTTCAAAGAGGTGAAAAGCTCCAGCGTGTTTATTGTCCTGCCAAAAGAGTCTCTTTTTGTAGAAGAATCCAAGCCTGCATCCGCATCAATTCAACTGGACCTGAAAACAAACCTGGCCAATAGAAAGCTCTCCGCCATTATCCATCTTGTGGCAAGCGCCGTAGAGGGACTTGAACCTGGGGCCGTAACGGTTGTAGATACAAATGGCAGGATAATGTTTAAGGGTGGAAATGCCGATTACGCAAGCAGCTTTCTAAGCAGCACCCAACTGGAATATAAAAGTGCCTTGGAGAACGAGATAAGAAAAAGCGTCCAAAGCATGCTCGAGGGGATAGTAGGCACAGGCAAGGCTATAGTCAGGGTGATTGCAGAAATTGATTTTAATAAAACCACTCTTAGCGAGGAGGAATATGACCCTGCATCTGCGGTAGTCAGAAGTCGGAGAAATCTCGTAGAATCATCCCAGAAAGATGGTGGCAGTACCCAGACTGCCCAGACAGTAACTAACAACAGGAAAGGGATTATATCCCCCCAGGGCGGTCCCCGGAATATAAACAGGAAAGAAGATACTACTACAAACTATGAAATCAATAAAATAACCAAATCAACATTGCAGCCGGCAGGTAAAATCAAGCGTCTTTCAGTGGCCGCAGTAATTGATCAAATGTACAGATTAGAGAAGTTAGAAGATGGAACCATCAAGAAAAACTATATTCCATGGAAAGATGGTGAGTTAAAAAAATTTACTGATATAGTTAAGAAGGCAATGGGGTATAGCGAGGACAGAGAGGATCAGGTTTCATTAAGTTCTATGCCGTTTTTTAGTGAAGTGTCTGCGGCCCTAATGGCCGAAGGAGAGAAAAAAGGGCTTGATATCCTGGAAATTATTGGTAGCTATAAAAAATTGATAGTAAACCTCTTCTTAGTAATACTTATATTCTTATTTGTAATAAGGCCGTTGCTAAAAAGCTTGAGGGCAGCGCCTGAAAAAGCCGTCTTGGCAGGCGCTGAACTGCCTGGGGTTCAGATTGGTGGTGAGGCATTTCCACAAATTCCTGTACCCAGAGTTATAGGTGAAAAAGAAAAGGCCATTAAGCTAAGCAATAATAATCCGGATAGGGCCGAACAAATATTAAAAGAATGGATAAGCGAGCCGGAATAATGGAAAAAAACGAATTAAAATCAAAGGATGTAAGGGGTGCGGAGAAGGCGGCTATTTTTCTTATGTCCATGGGTGAAGATTACACTGCAAATGTTTTTAAGACATTAGATGAAATAAGCATAAAAAAGATTGGGAGATATATGTCTAAAATTACATATATCAGCTCTGATGTATTAAGTTCGGTAATGAAGGATTTTGTAAAAAGCTTTGAAGATACTTCAAACATTACCGTATCCGGCATGTCTTTTCTTGAAGACATAATATCAAAGACCCTGGACGAAGATACAGCAAGGGAAATATTTACGGCTATAGGGAGCCAGACAAAAGAAGAACCATTTAGTGATTTTAAATATATACCGGCAGAAAACCTTGTTAATCTTATAAAGGGCGAGCACCCTCAGACAATAGCCTTGATTCTCTCTCAAATCCCAAGGGATATAGCCGCTGAAATAATGAGCATTATACCTGAAAAAATAAAGCCTGATGTCGCTCTTCGTATGCTGAATAGAGGAGACGTTCAGGAAGATGTGATAAGGGACCTTGACGAGACACTCAAATCCGAACTATTTGCCATGGGAATGTCCAAGAAAAAGACAAATACAAGTAAATTTGACGGCGTAGAGGTGCTGGCCGATATCTTGAATGAGGTAGATAAATCAACAGAGGAACTTGTATTATCAAGCATAGAAGAAGATGACCCTGATTTAGTGGAAAAAATAAGGCAGAAGATGTTTATTTTTGAAGATCTTGTTAATGTTGATGACAAGAGTTTCAGGGATATCTTAAAGAACGTGGATAACCAGGGCCTGGTAAAGGCCTTAAAAACAGCCTCAGATATAATGAAACAAAAGGTGTTCATGAATCTGTCAGAGGGCGCTTCAACAATGCTCAAGGAGGATATGGAGTTTGTAGGCCCTGTGAGGCTAAAGGAGGTTGAAGAGGCCCAGCAGGAAATTATTAAAAGCGCAAAGAGACTGGAGGCAGAGGGAGAGATAGTGATTAGCGCAAAAGGGAAAGAAGATGTCTTTGTCTAATACTACGGAAAACAATATGGTACATGGGAAATTATGGAAAAAGTTTGAAATGGGGTCCTTTGACTCCCCGTCTCAAGTCAAGGAGAGGCAAGAGCCACTCTTTGTTTCGCTCCAGGCAGAAGGGTTAGAGAAAGCAGACTTTATTCCATACGAAGAAAGTGGTGATAAATATAAGAATGGTCTGAAGGCAAAGGATTTTTTAAAGAAGGCGGAAGATGCGCTAAAAGAGTCTAAAGAAAAAGCCTCACTAATAGAACAGGAGGCATATGAAAAGGGATTTGCCCAGGGGGAAATCGACGGCCTTGAATTTGGGAAAAAAGAGGCGGTAAAGGTTGTTGAGAATATTGAAAACCTATCAAAGGGATTTGCACAGATAAAAACAGAAATTATTAAGGTGCATGAAAAAGAAATCCTTGAACTGATTTTTAGTATAACGGAAAAGATTATCAATTATAAAATTAACTCGGATGAAACAATCGTAAGGGAGACTGTTTTGAAGGCCCTCCGATTGGCGCCTGAAAAGGGTAACATCATTCTCAGGGTCAACCCGGAGGACTTTGATTATATAGAAAAGGTAAAACCGGATTTTTTTGCTAAATTCAAAGAACTCAAGTCAATAAAAATCGTCTCGGACTCGTCAATCGGCAGAGGGGGATGTCTTTTAGAGACCCAGTATGGTGAGGTAGACGCCAGGATTACAATCCAATTAGAAAAAATATTTCAAACGCTTGAAGGAGTTTTTACTGATAAATAATATGACTAATCAAGACATCAAAATAAACTGGCATGACTACATGGATACATTGAATTCGCTACAGCCCATCCAGTTGGCCGGCAAGGTTGTGAAGGTTGCAGGCATTATTGCAGAGGGTCATGGGCCAGGATTAAGCGTAGGGAGCCTTTGTTCTGTAAAAGATTCCCAGGGACTTGATGTCCAGGCCGAGGTAATAGGATTTAAAGACAAAAGGGTGATCATTATGCCCTTTGGTGAAATGAGGGGCATAAAACCAGGAAGCAGGATTGTGGATATAAGTAAAAAACCAACTGTTCCTGTTGGGGAGGCCTATCTCGGAAGAGTCATAGATGGCCTTGGCAGGGCGCTTGACGGCAAGGGTTTAATAAGGGGAACTACAGAATATCCTATTTATGGAAATACCCTTAACCCATTAAAGAGAGAAGTAATCAGTGATGTAATCGATGTTGGTGTTCGTTCTATTAACTCCTTGATAACCATGGGCAAGGGGCAGAGAATAGCCATAATGTCCGGTTCAGGCGTTGGAAAGAGTGTGCTGATGGGCATGATAGCCAAAAATACCGATGCAGATGTGACGGTAGTAGGCCTGATCGGTGAGAGAGGAAGAGAGGTAAGGGAATTTGTAGAAAGAAGTTTGGGAGATGATGGTCTCAAAAAATCAATTGTTATAGCAGCAACATCTGATTCACCTGCCTTAGTTAGGATAAGGGGGGCTTACCTTGCCACCACCATAGCAGAATACTTCAGGGATCAGGGATTAGATGTTATCCTGATCATGGATTCTGTTACAAGATTTGCCATGTCTTTAAGGGAGGTAGGACTGGCAGCAGGGGAACCACCTTCTGCAAAAGGTTATACTCCAAGCGTATTTGCCCAGATGCCAAAGCTGCTTGAAAGGGCCGGCACAATAGAGGGCAGGGGGAGCATTACCGGTATATATAATGTGCTGGTTGAAGGCGATGATATGAATGAACCTATAGCAGACTCTGTGCGCTCTATTGTAGATGGACATATCGTCCTATCCAGGACCCTTGCCCACAGAGGTCATTACCCTGCAGTTGATGTGCTGGCAAGTATAAGCAGGGTAATGAAAGATATTATTACGCCGGAACACCGTGATAATGTAAATCGTTTGATTAAGACGCTTGCCACGTACAAGGAAGCTGAGGACTTGATTAATATAGGCGCCTATGTTGATGGCAGTGACCTGGAGATAGACTTTGCCAAAAAGATGATTGGCAAAATCAATTCATTTCTTGAACAGGAAATTGATGAAAAAATAACATTTACAGAAAG
>CAYSWP010000018.1:0-14509 GCA_964434795.1 uncultured Desulfobacteraceae bacterium
GTCAACCTCACCTCTGCCATATGCCTCGTGCCACCCCTCAGGCACAGGTATATTCCTGTAAAGATCCCTGCGCCGGGCCTCAAGTAGCAATCTTGGTTTTTCCATAAAGTCAGCGCCGCATATAACAGCGTTTTTTGTTTTTGTCGACAATTTTTCCAGCCATAAAACGCCGTTATTATCTCTCATTAAATGATGATCAAGGATAAGGGTTTTAACATTTTTTGAAAGCCTTATGGCGTTGTTCCATGCTGTCTTAATTAGTTCATTAGACATTTTAGATAAATAAAGAGGCGGCCCGCTTACCAATAATATGTCAGGTTTCAATGACAGCACTTGTGAAACGGCCTCATCGTTAAGTAGCTGGAGATCAGAGGCATGAACAAAAACAGAGTCTTCTTTTACTCTTGTAATTATAACCTTCTCTAAGTTATTTTTTCCTTCTCCATGGGGAACCGGCCCGAAAAAAGATAATACCCCTTTTTCTTTTCCTTCCGCAGGTATCAGTTCTTTTCCTAAGGAATCAGAAATAGACTCTACCCTTGTTTTTTCTATAGGGGAAAGAGTTGATAATTTTGCCCATATCCTTACGGCTGAGTTTAATCCCTTTACCTTATCAATATTTAACTGATAGGGATTGGCATTTTTTAGAGGAACATGATCACCATGAAAATGACTGAATACTATGTCAGTGGCCTCAGACCATGCCTTTACAATCTTTTTCCGTATTCTCTCTCCCGCCGCAATCTGAACCGGATGGGGAGGCAACCTGTACCTAAAAAACCCCAGCGCTATGCCGGGGTCGATTAATATTCTTTTACTTTTCGTTTTTACAAAGCAACAAAGCCCTCTAACACCTAAAGACTCTGCGCCTAATATCTCTATTTTCATAATACAGGCATCGTTGCCCCCCTCCTTGGACATCATCCCCCTTTGTATGTTAAATTCAAGTCTTTTATATATGAATCAATGCCCTTCACTATACCGGCGGCAACCCTGTTTAAGTATGCATCAGTTCCAAGACGTTTGTTTTCTGTTGAATTAGTAATATATCCAATTTCAACCAAAATCGAAGGCATCTCAGCGCCAATCAATACATAAAATGGGGCCTGCCGCACACCCCTGTCCCTGACTCTTTTGTAACCTTTCCGCACCTCGCTTAACAAGCCCCTCTGCACAAATTTTGCCAGGCTGCTTGACTCAAATATTTTAGTGTTAAGCATAAGATCATTCAAGATGACCTGCAGGTCGCTTATATTTTTTTTGGAGGTAGCATTCTCTTTTGCAGCCAAATTCATGCTGTGTTCATCAAGGGCAACGTTTAAAAAATATGTCTCTAAACCCTGAGCACTTTTGTACCTGTGGGCATTTGTGTGTAGGGATATAAATAAATCCGCCTTTTTCATGTTTGCAATGGCTGTTCTTCTTTCTAAAGGTAAAAATACATCCGTACTCCTCGTTAAAATTGCCTTACAATGCAGGTCATCCCTTATTTTCCGGGCCAACAATTTTGAAAGTTTAAGCACTACTTTCTTCTCTCTGAGACCATTTGGCCCAATAGCGCCGGGGTCTCTTCCTCCGTGACCCGGATCAATTACTATGCTCCTCACCCCTAGCCCTAACTGCTTTGCCAGAGACATTTCCTTCTCTTTATTTCTGTAAATCTCCTGTCCTTCGGCCGGAGTTTCCGGTATTTTTTGCCTTACAGCCTCTGCCTTCTCCGCCTTACCCTGCACATCAATTACTATCCGAAAGGGATCGTATAAATGGAAAATCTTAAAGTCCTCCATGTTATCAATATCAAGCACAACCCTGACTGTCTTTCTGTTATACTGGGCTGCCCTTGCCCTCCTTAATAAGCCGTCCTTAATTGATATGGAGCTTTCAATGTCTTTGCTAATCCATGCGTTATACATATCGACAAGGAGGCGACGCGGCTTTTTCATTTTTATATCTCTCTTTAAAAGCCTCTTCTTGTATGCAACCGGATTATCTACATCTATAACTACCCTTGTGTAGGTAGGTGTTGACCAGTGTCTTATATCCCGCACTATGGACTTTTTTCTGCTCTTTAATCTTTTCTTCTCGTCATTGGCTGTCTTCTTTTTCCCTAAAACACGCTCAAGCTCTGCCATCATCTTAGATGACTTGAACCTTGCATCTCCATGGGGAAACTTTATCTCTACCTTTAAAAGTTCCACATATGCCTGTTTGGCATCTTTTTTATATTTGTATAATATTTCCCCCAACCTATATTGGGCGTTGTCAGCAAGATTATGCTCTTTGTGCTTGTCAACAATTTTCCTGTAGAGGGATATAGCCCTCTCTAAATCAGATTTTCTTGATGAATATCTATATAGATTTGTCCAGAGCTTACCAGCCTCAAACATGGCATTTATAGCCTCATCAGTGCCTGCTGAGGTCTTATAAACCTTTTCATATCTTTTAATGCACCGGTCCCAATTGTGCCTGTACTTCTTTTTGGCTGAAGATTTATAAAGGTATTTTGCACATGAACGGGCCCTTTGTAAAAGCGCTCTATTAGAATTGGCGGAGGCAGTAGCGTCACCCTGGCCAAATGCAATTGAAAAGAATAGCATCAAAAGAAAAAAAACTGTCTTGCACCTAACTTGAATGTATCTTTTTATCATCCAAAAAGCCTTATTTACAATCATATATGATTCGTCCCTGTCACTCTTGGGACTTCAGTCTATCCACAATAAGCAGTTACAAAAAGTCTAAGGAATGGTATTTTCACTGGGTAGCTCAGAAGAAGACGGTTCTAAAGCCTTTATAGTATCCCACTTTTGACACTGGGGACATTTCCAAACGAGTTTATCCGGCATAAATCCGCAATTGCTGCACTGAAACGTTAAGTAAGGAAAATCTAATTTTGAGAGGAGCTCTCTGTAGGCCTCTAATGCCTCTTCATCCCTACCTTCTTTTAAAAGTATTTCCCCCATAAATTTTCTTGCATCTAAAAAGGATGGGAATAATGTGATAGCCTCATTCAATTTATCAATGGCGGCATTAATCTCTCCCTTATTGTAAAGATATTTGGCAAGGGATAAGTGGGTAAAACCATGAGAATTCTTATGGGCGGATTCAAATAAAAAATCCTCAATATATTTAATGTTTATAATATCTGAAAAAGCCTTTTCAAGCCTTTGATATGCGAGAAAGGTAAACTGGGGTTCAATGTCTGCTACCTTTTTCCATGTAGTTAAAGCTCTTTTATACTCTTTGCGTTTAAAGTAAATATCACCTAAATGAAGATAGGCATCAATGCATTTATTCCAAACAGAAATTGCCTTTTTAAATGCCTTTTCAGCGCCCTCATTATCGTTATTTTTTTCCTGAATTTTTCCAAGTTCCGTCTGGTAGTGTGCAAGAACATTTTTGTACTCCCCTTTAACCAACCTTGAAATAACCTGCTTTGTCTTAAAGGCATTATCCCAATCATGGACATCCTCATAAATTCGTCCTATTTGATCAAGGGCATCTATGTTGTTTGGGTCGTTATTAAGAACTTCTTTAAAGGTTGATATCGCCCTTTGTAAAAAACCTCCCTTCCTGTAATCAGACCCTAAATCTAAAATTGCCCTTAGCCTTATATCTTTATCAAGATTAGGTCTTAAGATTATACCCTGCCTGATTTTTATAGCTGTTTCAAAATCACCTTTTGATCTATAAATATTACTCAGGGCAATATATGTCTCAACTGTATCCGAGTTAATCTGAACAGACTTTGTAAATTGCTCAATAGCTTGATCTGTATCATTAGAGAGCATGTATTGAATGCCCTGGAAAAAGGCCTTGTCACCTCTATCCAACTTTTTCCTGAATTTGTCTGCACTTCTTGATTGAATAAACCTGTAGATAATATAAATCCCTACAAAGGCAGATAACAACAGAATGCCTGTATTCAGACCTTGCAAATCAAAAAACCAGTATTTAAACTGCTGCCACATAAAAAATTTAACCCGGTTATTGCATTATAGTTCGTTGGTATTAGTTCAGCCACAAAGTCACGAAAACTCTAAAATAATTCATTATTGGTTCCTTCCCATTTTAAGCGGGTAAATTCCCCTCCCTTAGTGGGAGTTTCTCTCTTTATTTCCTCTCCCCCTTGCCCCATAAGCGCTAATTTATTTGCAGCGCCATTCCGGCGTACTTTCTGTCATTCCGGCGAAAGCCGGAATCCAGTTTTTTCAATTGGTTACAAAATTTTTGGGTAACACCTCAATAAGTCTGGGCAGCTTTAGAAAAAATCCCCCTCAATCCCCCTTTTTAAAAGGGGGAAGCTATAGGAATCTCCTGTCTTATTGAGAAATCACGTTTCTGGACTCCGGTTTTCACCGGAGTGACGGCTTTTTACGAGTGCATCAAACATGGGTGTTATTAATCAATTTCAATGTTGAATTAATCAAGAATGGCATAACACGTATTGTAAACAATCTCTAACCTTTGCGCCTTTGCGAGAGATAAACAATCAACAATCATCAATCAACAATCATCAATCTCCAGGGTCTGCACATTTGTCTATTTGTTCACTTATGCCTCTCTGGATTCCGGCTTCCGCCGGAATGACGAATGTGAACCCCCTTCTATATCTAATCTACTTCTTCTGCACCTTTCTCATCTATCTTGTCATCCATGTTGCTCTGAACAATAGGAAGGTTTCTCAAAGAATTCAGTTCCTTGTCTCTCCCCTTATTCTCTTTTAAAAGATTCCTTATTTCCTTCTTTAATTTAAAACGTTCTACTATTCCAAAAAGGCCGGCTATAATGATGCCTAATAAAAATACTATTATTACAACCAGATAGAAAGCCATTGGCGGTGTTTGCCTGTCCCAGAAAAGTAGGTTTATTTTCAGTGTTAGCGTTGTTGATAACTGCTCAAGGTTTTCAACAATAATTATTACTACGAGCAGCATAATTATTATACTTACAAATGCCTTTACGTGTTTCATGGAATCCTCCTAAATTATCTATAGAAATCCTGTTGTCTGTTATTTTTTTAAAAAAAAGGTAATTCCTTAGATATCTTGCCACCAAGGCACCAAATCACTAAGATTATGAAATTTTCTTTTGATTATCCTTTTTTTATTCCCTTATTATGTGTCAACTCACGTAGAAAGATGGTGACAATTTAGAGTCAAAAATTGCATCTTTTTATACAAGAGTTAAAATATATATCTATCCTTTGTTGCTTTGTGCCTTTGTGGCTAAATAGTTACAAAAAAAGGCAATAATTTTTGATATGTACCCTTGATATGCTCTGGAATAACCCTTACCTCTCCAAATATGCTCATATAATTTGTATCCCCTTCCCATCGAGGCACAACATGGAAGTGGATATGGTCCTCTACGCCTGCTCCTGCTACCTTGCCCATATTCAAGCCCACATTAAACCCACCTGGATTCATAACCATTTTTAATATGTCAATGGATTTTTCCACCATTGTTATTAGGTCAAGTTTCTCTTCAGTTAACAACTCATCCAATGTCGATACATGTCTCAACGGGGCTATAAGAAGATGCCCATTTATATATGGAAATCTGTTCATTAAAACAATACTCCATTTGCCGATAAATAAAATCAATCTTTCTTCATCCCTACTCCTATCTTTACCTGGACAAAATATGCATTCCCCTTTAATATCATCAGAGCTGACATACTCCATTCTCCAGGGGGCCCATAAAACTTTCATTATATACAACCTCAAATTTTAATTATATTACCTGTAATACCCCTTCCGATATCTAAAATCCCAATTGAGTGAATTCCATCAGCACAGAAACCTGTTGCAGTGCCTGGATTAAAAAAAAGTACTCCATCATGAATATGGTTAACAGCCATGTGAGAATGTCCGTAAACAATAACCTGGATATCTTCAAACTCCGATTTAATCCTCTCTTCTATTCCAATCGGAGAACCCCATCCGTGTATCAATCCAATGCGAACACCGTTGGCCTCAAATATTTTCTTTCTTGGAAGCCGGTCTTTTATTTCCTGACTGTCCATATTGCCCTGGACAGCGTGGAGAAGCTTTTGTCCCAAAAATTCTATTATTTCTGCGGAAACCGCATCTCCGGCATGGATAATCATATCCACATCGGTGAAATAATTATTGTATATTTCTTTTAGCCGAGAATTTACACCACTTAAGTGTGTATCTGAGATTACGCCGATTTTCATTTGATTAAGATATAAATTTTCCTTTTTTTGTAGAAAGAAGGTATCTACTCAGGTATATTGCCACAAAGACACTAAGCCACAAAGATTATAGATTATTGTATTAATGGTCCTGCTTGATATTTGGCGTATTGATATTATAAAAATAACCTGGCCACATGTGTATTATTTTATTTATATCATTCTTTTCTTTGTGTCTTAGTGCCTTAGCGGCTAAATAGATACGAAAGGAGTATAATAAAATATAAAAAAAGGCAAGTTTAAATGTAACCGGCCACAAAGGCACTGAGGCTCACTTAAAAAATATTATGTAATTACTTCATTAATATGCCTGCTTGATATATGGCGTATTGATATTATTGAGAAAACCTATCCATATATGTATTTCTTTATTGACATAATTCTTTTCTTCGTGTCTTCGTGTCTTGGTGGATGAATAAATACTTTTCTATTAAATTTCAGTTTCTCATTGAATATTAGTAAAATTATGGTATTAGTGACTTTATAATAAAATATTAATAACATTTAAAGGGAGGGTGAAAATGAAAAAATTAGGTTTATCAATTATTTGTGTTTTAATCTCAATGTTTTTTATTATGGGAACGGCAGTGGCAAAGTCCACAGTTGTTATTTATACCTCATTAGAGAATGAAGAGGTAGTTGATTATCTTAAACTTGCCAAAAAAGACTTGCCTGATCTTGATATACAGGCCATTCGACTTTCAACAGGCGAATTGGGCGCAAGGATGCTGGCGGAAAAGGACAATCCACAGGCAGACTGTGTTTGGGGATGGGCAGTAACAAACACGTCAGAATTTGTTCCTAAGGGTATGCTCCTTCCATACAAGCCTAAGGGATGGGAAAAAATCCCTAATAATTTTAAGGATCCTAACGGCTACTGGACCGCAATAGATTTATATGCAGCCGCTTTTGTAGCTAATAAAAAAGTTATGGAAAAAGACAACCTCCCAATGCCTAAGGGATGGAATGATCTTCTCAATCCTGCTTATGAGGGAAAACTTATAATGCCAAATCCGGCAAGCTCGGGCACAGGCTTCTTGCAGGTGGCAAGTCTCCTTGTTATGCTCGACCCGGATTACAAAAACAAACCTGTAGAAAAAAACAAGGCATGGGATTTCCTGAAAAAACTGGACAAGAACATGGGGCAGTACATTAAAAGCGGCTCAAAGCCGGCAAAACTGACCGCTGCCGGTGAATATGCAATAGGCTGTTCATTTGCCTTTGTTTACTCATCTTTGAAAAAGAAGGGTTTTCCAGTTGAAATGATTATCCCTGAGGAAGGTGCAGGATTTGAGTTGGAAGTGAACTCCCTGTTGAAGAATGCAAAGCATGAAAAGGCGGCAAAAAAATTCCTTGACTGGGCAATATCAAAAAGTGCAATGACAAACTATGCAAAATTTAAGTTAGGGGTGGCATATCCAGGAATTCCTGGGCCAAAATCCCTGCCCGCCTTAGATACAATTAAATTAGCCCCCATGGATTTTCCATGGCAGTCAAAAAATCGCGCGAAAATACTTGACGTGTGGTCAGAGCTTTTTCTTCATTAAGATAGGCTCTATCTCAAAATGAGCGGATAAGTTATCCCCCTCCCCTTGTGGGAGGGGTTGTTGAGCTGCTGGTTGAGGATTTTTGATTGACGATTGTTTTCTCTCGCAAAGGCGCAAAGCCGCAAAGAGATTTAAAGATAAATAGATGAGAATGGTATAACCCGTATTGTAAATAAGTTATAAACGTAATAGCTCAATAAACTGGGGCTTTTCACCCCCACCCCAACCCTCCCCCGTCAAGGGGGAGGGAGTTTTTTAAATAATTTCACTCAATTAATCCCCTCTCCCCTGGCAGGAGAGGGTAAGAGCCTGCCCCGTATTTGATACGGGATTGAGGGGGTTCCCCCGATTTATTGAGCAGATACTTATAGACTTTGCGCCTTTGCGCGAGAAAAACAAAAGGAGAGAAGTTTAACCACTTAAAATGGGAAGGAACCAAATCTCAAAGATAAAGAGAAAGTTGTTTTTGTCAAATGTGTAGACCTAACCCTGGTTTACTACAAACCTTAAAGGAGCATTTGCTGCAATGTCAAAAAAGCTGGTTTTAGAAAAAGTCAGGAAGACCTTTGGTCCTTTAATAGCGGTTGATGATGTAAGCTTAGATATAATACCCGGTGAATTTATTTGCTTCTTAGGACCAAGCGGATGCGGAAAAACAACAATTCTCAGGATGATAACCGGATTTGAGCAGCCTACATCAGGAAATATTATTTACGATGGAAATATTATAAATGACATTATTCCGCAAAAAAGAGACTTTGGAATCGTCTTTCAATCCTATGCACTTTTCCCGAATATGACTGTAGAAAAAAACATAGCATTCGGTTTAAACATGAGGAAGGTTCCCCAAAAACTCATAAATGAGAGGGTAGCAGAAATATTAAAACTCTTAGACCTGAGCGGATGGGAGACACATTACCCTTCACAACTAAGCGGTGGCCAACAGCAAAGGGTCGCCCTTGGAAGGGCCCTTGCCATAAAGCCCAAGGTGCTTCTTTTAGACGAGCCCTTGAGCGCCCTTGATGCAAAAATACGTGTGCGCCTAAGAGTAGTTATCAAAAAACTGCAACAAGACCTTGGTATTACCTTGATTTATGTAACCCATGATCAGGAAGAGGCCCTTTCTCTTGCCGATAGAATCGTAATTATGAGAAATGGTAAATTTCAACAAATAGATTCACCCTTTGATATATACAAAAAACCAAAGACAAGTTTTGTTGCCGAGTTCGTGGGAACATCCAACTTTATTTCAGGCAAAAAAAATAACGGGGCTGTAAAATTTGGTAACCTGCAATTCATGTCTTCAAATCTCAATGAAGTGGAAAATGAAAAAGTATATCTTGCTATTCGGCCTGAAAATATTGAATTAGTGGGGACCACAATTTCCTATGAAGATTGTGTCAAATCCAATGTTGTTGAATCTGTTGTAGAAGTTGTCAATTTTATTGGCGCCGTTGTAAGGATTACATTTATGCTCCAGGGAGAGGAAATGGTCTTTGATCTACCGGAGAAAGAGTTTGAAAGATCAGGCCTGAAAAGAGGGCAAAAAATCAGGCTTTATTTTCCGCCTGACACATTCCATGTCTATTCTGAGTTTTTCGATAAATTGATATAATGCAAAACCATCAAATAAAAAAAGCGCGGAAATGAATACAAATCAGAAAGAACATGACATAATCAATCAATATGTTGTCTCGCCTGCACGAATGGAATTTGATAAATTCATCGTACCAGCCGTTACAATTTTTATAGGATTGCTGCTTAGTTTTTTCATGCTTTTCCCACTGTGGACAATCCTTACTATGAGTTTTTTTAAGGGTGGTGAGTTTAGCCTTTTGAATTTTACCCTGGAAAATTATCATAAATATTTTACCACCTCATATACATTAAATGCACTATGGCACAGCCTTTATGTATCTGCTGTAACCACGGTTATTGTAACTGTAATAATCTTCTTTTTTGCCTATGCCATGACGCGGACAACTATTTCGGGAAAACCCTTTTTCAGAAATATTATCATGATGCCCCTTATAGCCCCCTCCATTGTCCAGGCCCTGGCGCTGATCTATCTCTTCGGCAGAAATGGATTAATCACAGCCCATCTTTTGCAAATAGACTGGAATATATACGGCTCAACAGGGATTATTGTCTCAGAAGTTCTCTATTGTTTGCCCCATGCATTTGTAATTCTCTATACAACGCTTTCCGCTGTAGATATCAGGCTGGATGAGGCGGCCGAGAGTCTGGGAGCAACCCCCTTTAAGGTATTTACACGTATAACACTTCCGTCTGCAAAGTATGGTATATTCAGCGCCGCTGCCCTTACATTCAATTTGACAATTACAGACTTTGGAAATCCCGTAGTTATTGGCGCAGACTACCATGTCCTGGCCACTGAAATTTATGCGCAGGTGACAAACCTCTATCGCTTTGATCTGGGTGCGACTATAAGCATTATCCTGCTTGTTCCTTCCCTTATGGCATTTATGTTTAATTATTATATTTCCCGTAAGACATTCTCTATGATAAGCGGCGCTGCAAAACCTGTAATACCACCTTCAAGGCCATTAAAAAAAATATTATATAAAACCTATTGCATCCTTGTATCCTTTTCTATAATTCTGGTATTTGCAACAGTGGTTGTAGGATCTTTTGTTAAAACATGGCCTTACGACTGGTCTCTCACATTTCAGCATTACCACTTCCCATCTATAGGTGGATATTCCGCTATATGGACCAGCTTATGGGTTTCTTTGATTGTAGGCATTGTAGGGGCCTTTTTAACCCTCGTTGCAGGTTATGTTATGGAGACACGTAGACCATACTTCAAACAGTTGCTATACCTCCTATCCGTCATGCCCGCTGCCATTCCAGGCCTTGTAATGGGGCTGGGCTATATTCTTGCATTTAATAAGCCTTATTACATCTTTTATGGCACACCATGGATAATTGTTATAAATGTCGTAATATGCAATTTTACCCTTGGTATATTATCCAGCATATCAAATCTAAGGAATATCGACCCATCTATCGAAGAGGCATCGATAAGTCTCGGCGGAGATGCACTGAGGACATTTTTTAAGATAATATTTCCCCTTTCAAAGGTTGCATTTTTTCAAAATTTTACCTATTTTTTCATGAGATCCATGACCACAATAAGCGCTGTTATTTTTCTTGTTTCCGCCACTGTTCACCTCGCGGCTATAGAGATTATTATGCTTGATAATGATGGGTGGACCGCAAGCGCAAATGCAATGTGTACGGTTATCATAGTTATTGTTATGGCAATGCTTGGTATCTTACAGTTAGTGCAAAAAAAGACAAGCAAACGTCCTTCAGTATTGCAATAGAGATTAATAAACATTATAGTAACTACTCAGGTGGTTAGACTGAAGGTCCCGCTAAAGGCGGGATTAGGAAAAACGGGAATACGGCTCGTTTTGAAGCCATGTTTAGTGCGAGAATCTGCTCTATTTTCACCAAAGTGCGTCAATCGTGCTTTTTGGACCCCTTCAGCCTTCAGCCTAAACAACTTCAACCTGACTACGTGAGTGGTCACAAATTATATACTAAAATATAGAGGTGACTGTAAGGCTTCGACTTTATATAACTGTTAAAAATTTTACAAATTAATAAGGAGAAAAGAATGAAGGAATTAAAAGAATGGTATGTTCCCTGGCTGCTAACTGCAAGAGAATATAATACAAGTATTTTAGATAAGGCATGGGCTCATCCTGAAATAGGCAGGCTTATGCTTAATGAAAACCCTATCCCCCCATCAGACAAGGTTGTAAATGCAGTGGCCGAGGCAGTAAAAAACGGTAACCGCTATCCTGATAGCATGCTAAACTTACGAACTAAAATTGCTAAAGGGTATGAGCTTGGCCCTGATAATATTGCCCTTTGCAATGGATCATCAGAGATTATAGACAGCATGATGCGCATTTTCTTGCAACCAGGGGATGAAATTATAATGTCAAACCCAACCTTTGGCTTATTTCCACCGAGGGCGGAATTATGCGGCGGAAAGGTAATTTCCGTCCCTGTAAGAGAAGGCGATTTGCAGTATGATGTAGATGCAATGCTAAATGCCATAACAGACAGGACAAAATTAATACTTATAATTAATCCAAACAATCCAACAGGTGTTTTCATTGATGACGCCGACCTTGAGCGTTTTTGTGAAACAGGGATACCCCTGTGCATTGATGAGGCCTACCTTGATTATCATCCGGAAATCGCATCAAAGGCGCCTTTGATAAAAAAATATCCTCAAGTATTTTTATCCGTTACCCTGTCAAAGGCCCATGGATTTGCAGGAGTAAGGTTTGGTTATGTGCTGGGCGCTAAGGAGATGGTTGACGCCTTTAAAACAATGTTTTTGCCGTGGAATGTGAGCCTGATGTCAATGGCAGCGGCAGAGGCAATTCTTGACAATCCTAAGGAGATAGAGGAAAAGGTAAAACATAATAATCGATGGATGGATATATTTTTCGAAGAGGCAAAAAAGGCAGGGCTTAACCCTTACCGTGCCCATGGAAATTATATGCTCATAGATGCAACCATGACAGGCAAGACCACTGACGAAATCCTTCAGGCAGCAATAGATATGGAAAAAATATTCCTTAAAAAAATTGCCCCTATACGTGGTAAAGATGGTTACTTCAGAGTAACTCCCGGCCTCAATGAGGAAAATGAAAGATTTATAAGGTTTCTTAAAAACTATTTTGTTTAAAAGGAGAGGAAAAAATGTCAATAGTAAGCGCAACAAAAATTCTTTTAAAGGCCACAGAGGAAAAATATGCTGTAGGCGCATTTAATATCACCAATGTAATTCAAATGGAGGCAGTAGTAGAGGCTGCTGAAAAAAATAAGGCGCCTCTTATAATCCAGACATCGGTTGCACCATCAAAATTCTTAGATCCCACGGTGTTGTCTTCTGTTTACAAGACCATAGCAGAATCCGCCACCATACCCATTTGCCTCCACCTGGACCATTGCGATACCGTTGAATATTGCAAAGAGTGTGCAGATGCCGGCTATACGAATATCATGATAGATGCATCAAAAGAAAACTTCAGGGAAAACATCAGGCAAACTAAGGAAATCTGTGATTATTGCCATAATATTGGTGATATTTCAGTGGAAGGAGAGCTTGGAACAGTGTCCGGCATCGAGGATCAGGTAAAAGTGGCAGAGGATGAGGCCGCCCTGTGTGATCCTGAAAACGCCTTAGAATTTGTTAATGAGACAGGTGTGGATATTTTTGCGCCGGCAATCGGCACAGCCCATGGAGTTTACAAAACCAAAAACCCTAAGTTGGATTTTGAAAGGCTAAAGAAAATATCCGAATTAATCAATGGTGATGAACCGAAAATCCCACTTGTCATTCACGGTGGAACAGGCCTGCAACCGGATGTAGTAAAAAAACTGGTGTCTCTTGGAGGCTCTAAGTTTAACGTGTCAACGGATTTAAAGCACGTACTCATTGATGCCTCTTATGAATATATGTCATCTCACAGGGATGAATATAATCCAGGTAAAATTGATTTAGCCGTTAAGTCCGCTATCATGGAAAAAATAAACTACTGGATTGATCTTCTTGGTTGCGCAGGCAAGGCATAATATCTGCAGAGATCTATCGTAATGGTTTAAAGTTCAGGGTTTCCCAATGGAATCCGGATTCAATGTTCGGATTTCCTGTATAACTATTTAAACAAATAACACTGAGGAGGCATGATTATGTCAAAAATAAAGGCGATCTTTTTTGATCAGGATGGTGTTGTCATTGACACAGAAAAGGATGGTCATAGAGTGGCCTTTAATGAAACATTTAAAGAGTTTGGTTATGAGTTTCAGTGGAATGTAGAAAAATATCATGAGCTTCTCCAGATTTCTGGAGGAAAGGAAAGGATGAGACACTACTTTCAAACAGAGGGTGTTTTCTCCGATTTAAACAAAAATGAAGAAGACGAACTGATAAAAAAGCTTCATAAGACAAAAACAGAAATATTCATCAAACTCATTGAAAGCGGCAAACTTCCCTTAAGACCTGGCATCAAAAGACTTATGAAGGAGGCAATGGGTATTGGAATTATATTAGGAATTTGCACAACAGCCAATGAAAGGGCAGCCAATTCAATAGCCATGGGAATGCTAAAAGAGATAAACTTTGAGTTTGTCCTTGCCGGCGATGTAGTCAGCAGAAAAAAACCGGACCCGGAAATCTACCTCCTTGCCCTTGAGAAAACAGGCCTTAAACCGGAAGAATGCATTGTTGTTGAAGACTCAAGAAACGGTGTTTTAGCGGCAAAAGAGGCAGGCATGCATATTATTGCCACTACAAATATTTATACGGAAAGAGAAGACTTAAATGATGCAGGCATAATAGTTACATGCTTAGGTGACCCTGACGGGGAAAAGGGTTTGCTTAAGAAGGGACTTGAAAAACAGGAATTTGACGGTATCATTCATGCAGATCAATTAGTACAATACTTCTCAAGTTAGCCGGAGTGGTTCAGGGGGATTGTTTGAATTTTTGATTTTTGATTGGCGATTGTTGAAGCGCAGCTGAAATCCCGATTCATCGGGGATGATTGTCATCTCTCGCAAAGGCGCAAAGCTCGCAAAGGTCAAAAATTGCTTGCAACACGTGTTATGCCATTCTTAATTAATTCAAAGTTGAAATTGATGGATCATCTCCAAATTAGTTGATGATCCTGAAAGGATTCAAGGGGTCAAGGAT
>CAYSWP010000019.1:0-14411 GCA_964434795.1 uncultured Desulfobacteraceae bacterium
AGGCTCCTAGTAAAAATCAGGAATAATCTAAGAATAGAGAAGATAATTTATGAGGAAATTTAAGGTAACCTTTCTTCCGGATGGCAAAGATATTGAAGTCGAGGAAAATACTACATTGATGCAGGCAGCAGGAAAGGCCGGTGTCTATGTGAACACTATTTGCGGAGGGAAAGGCGTATGCGGTAAGTGTCGTGTCCAGGTCATAAATGGTAAGGCAAAGCCTGATAAACATGCCATTGCCTTACTTACTAAAGAAGAAATAGATGATTCTTTCGTCCTGGCATGCCAGACCAAGGTTCAAGACAACCTTGAGGTTGTTATTCCGCCTGAATCACGACTGGAGGCGGAACAAATTCTCTTAACAGACTCATTTGTTTCAGAGGCTGCATCTGTAGAATCCGCTCATTTTGATCCCCTTGTACAAAAGATATATATGGAACTACAGGAGCCATCTAATGAAGACAATATAGCTGATAGCGATAGAATTATAAGAGAACTAAAAAGGAGGACTGAACATATTACATATGAGAGGACTCTGGGCTGCCTAAAAGGACTTAATAGCAAATTACGAAATAGCAGCTGGAAGGTTACAGCCACGATTGCCAGGCAAAATAATGGATGGAAGATATTAGAGGTAGAAGCTGGAGATACCAATGACAATAATTATGGACTGGCCATCGATATAGGCACAACAACAGTTGTTGCCCAACTGTTGCATCTAAAATCAGGTAAGGTGATTGGCGGTGAGGGTACCCATAATCTTCAAGCCCAATATGGTGAGGATGTCATTTCAAGGATTGCCTTTGCCTGTGGCAAAGAACAAGGACTTCAAGAGCTTCATAAGTCAATAGTTAAAAATATTAATGATCTGATAAAAAGCCTAACTAATAAGCATAGTGTAGATCCTAAGGACATTACTGCCATTGTTGCCGCTGGAAATACAACAATGATTCATCTTCTTTTAGGACTCATTCCATGCTCAATCCGACTTGGCCCTTATGTACCAACGACTCATTCCTTTCCCCAGATAAAAGCCGGGGAAATAGATATAGATATACACCCGGAGGGCATATTAGAATCCATTTCCGATGTAGCCAGTTATGTTGGTGGTGACATAGTTTCTGGGATCCTGGCCTGTGGCTTAGCAGATAAACCAGAAATAAAGGCCTTAATAGATATTGGCACCAATGGAGAAATTGCCCTTGGAAACAATGATTGGATTGTTTGTTGCTCTGCGTCGGCCGGACCTGCCTTTGAGGGTGGGGGTGTTAGTAGTGGCATGAGGGCTACCCAAGGTGCCATACAAAAGATAGAAATAAAGGATGGTAGGGTTCAGTATTGGACTATTCAAAAGTCCAAGCCGCGAGGGATATGTGGTTCCGGGATTATTGACTGCATTTATGAGCTGGTTAAGAATGGGATCATTGACCAGCAAGGACACTTTAATATGTCCACAAAGAATGAAAGGATAATAGAGAAGGATGGCGATCCCCAATTTATAGTGGCCTTTCCAGATGAAACAGAATCAGGGGAGAATATTACCTTTAAAGAGTCAGATATCAGCAATCTTATCAGATCAAAAGGAGCTGTATTTGCTGCTATTAAGTCTTTAACAGATTATGTTGGCATAGCTTTTAATAAAATAGATACATTTTTTGTGGCCGGTGGTTTTGGAAATTATCTAAACATATTTAAGTCTATCTCTATAGGTCTATTACCAGATATTGATCAGAAAAAAATCCAGTTCGTTGGGAATAGTTCTCTTATAGGTGCCAGAATGGCGCTTTTGTCTAAGACCAAATTCGAGTATACAGCGGAAATTGCAAATATGATGACTAATATCGAGCTATCTACATATATACCTTATATGGATGAATACATGGCGTCCCTATTCTTACCACATACAGATAAGAAGCTTTTCCCTTCGGTGGACTATTGGCAGTCATAGTTGGGATTGGGCATTTCCTTCATAAAGTAAGTAATGTTAATAATCTCATCAAGCCAGCCCCATAAATTATAACTTTAGAATAAATCTTCTAAAAGGAGAATTCATATGGATAATTCAAGGCATATACTCACAGTTCTTGATCAAATCACCTTTCCGGACAAGGTCAGAAAAAAAATCATAGATGCAGCAAGCATGCTTTATGCTCAGAAGGGTTTTAACGCTAGCTCCATTGAGGAAATTTCTGAAATGGCAGGTGTAAGCCTGCCAGTAACACACAGCTACATAAAGAATAAGTCGGAAATCATGGGAATGATTATGGAAGATGTGCTTAAGATGTTTCAAGACAACCTCATTATGATGATTAAGGGAATTGATAACCCAGAAGAGAAGTTAGCTATTGCAGTCAATATTTGTTTTAAAGTATTTGATCAGCAAAAGGAGAAGGCTATGTTAATCTACCAAAAATCCAACTCCCTTGATAAGCCAACCAAGTCACGTATAATGCAGCTCGAAGTAGATATAAGCAATATTTTCGCAAAAATAATAAAGGAAGGTATCGAATATGGCATCTTTAAAAGGGTGGATGTAGATCTAATGGCCTATAATATTCTTATTATGGCACATATGTGGGTCCTTAAGCAATGGCATTTTAAGCACCGCCTCAGTCTGGAGAGATA
This sequence comes from uncultured Desulfobacteraceae bacterium, assembly GCA_964434795.1. GTDB lineage: Bacteria > Desulfobacterota > DSM-4660 > Desulfatiglandales > B25-G16 > M55B121. The sequence goes on from CAYSWP010000019.1 coordinate 2,626, forward strand.
TCTGAAGCTTCAACTTGCTACCATAATGGATGCCTTAAAAAATTAATTCACTCTATTTCAAAGGTTCTCCTTCCTCATTTAATCTTCTTGAAATTTAGGAAAGCTTATGATTTTAATCTTTATCGTGCACGGTGGATTGATTTTCACTATAAAAAGGAATCGAGCATTATTATTTCTACTTGCGTTTAAGCATCTGGAATCATGTAAAAGAGTTTTATTTGGCCAACAACGAAATAAAGAGGTGAGGTTAAAATGATAAATGAAAATGTTAAACGCCTTCTATATGAACTACCAGAAGGTGTCGCGCTGCTTGCCGCCGGCAAAACCAGAACAGCTGAAGAGATATCCGAGGCAATTAAGGCAGGCATTACTATAATAGGGGAAAATTATCTTCAGGATGCAACTAATGTATTTTATGACGTCAAGGAAAGGGCTGAATGGCATTTTATCGGGCATCTTCAGAGAAATAAGGCCAAAAAGGCGGTTGACATTTTTGACATGATTGAATCTGTTGATTCCTTCAGGCTTGCAAAAGAGATAGATAAGCATTGCAAGGAAAAAGATAAAATTATGTCCATATTGATTGAGGTCAACAGTGGTGAAGAAGATCAAAAAACCGGTGTCGCACCAGGGAATTTGATAGAACTCATAAAAGAGATATCGGCTCTTGAAAATATAAAGGTTATGGGCCTTATGACAATGGGGCCAAGATTTGGAGACCCGGAAGATTCTCGTCCCTACTTTAAAAAAACAAAAGGATTGTTTGATCAGATAAAGGGTATTTCCTTGCCAGGCGCAGAGATGAAATATCTTTCCATGGGTATGACAAATTCTTACAAGGTTGCGTTAGAAGAGGGGGCAAATATTGTAAGAATAGGGACAAAGATATTTGGGGAAAGAGAATTGGGCGATCATTGAGCTATACTGCACAAGAAATGAAACGACTAATGGGTAAGGCTATCAACACCTTTAATATGGTAGAAGATGGTGATAAGGTGCTGGTTGCCGTATCCGGTGGTCAAGATAGCATATCGCTTCTATGGTTGCTCAGGGAAAGACTTAAAAGAATACCTATTTCCTATGAAGTTTTTTCGGTTCACATAGACCTTGGATTTGGACCGGATACATCTAAAGATATGAAGGACTTTTTCATAAAAAATGGTTTTAATCACCACATTATTAAGAGTAAATTTGGACAACGGGCACATACAGAAGAAAACAGGGAAAATCCATGTTTTTTCTGTTCTCGGTTAAAGAGGAAATCAATCTTTGAAAAGGCAGCAGAGCTTGAATGCAACAAGGTGGCTTTTGGGCATCAAAAGGATGATTTTATAGAGACGCTCTTTTTAAACCTTCTTTTTGCAGGATCAATTGACACAATCCAACCTGTCCAGGAATTGTTTCATGGAAAACTTACCCTGATAAGACCCTTTTTTTTCTTAAGCGATTATACTATTAAAAAATATGCCCGCGAAATGGGTTTTCCGAATATTGAAAGCGGTTGCCCTACAGAAAAAACATCTAAAAGGGTCCAGATAAGATCCATGCTTTCAGATTTATATCTTACGAATAGAAAGATAAAGGGAAATATATTCAATGCATGTAACGGTATAGTAAACAATCATTATAAACATCCGTCCCATGTGACAAAGCTGTAATTGCTCACCGCAGAGCTCTCAGAGTAACGGTAATGAAAAATGAAAAAAGATAAGATAAAGGTCGGCCTCATAGGGGCAACAGGTTATGGCGGTGTTGGTTTAATTGAACTCTTGATAGGCCATCCATATGTAAGCATACGTGCCCTTATGGCAAAACAGGATATAAATAAACCTATAAGTACAATTTACCCCCATCTAAAGGGATTCTGCGACCTTCCTGTTTATGACCCCACTGATCCTGAATGCCCCGATGACTTTGACATTGTCTTCTATGCGACTCCTGATGGAGTTGGTCAAAAAGATGCGCGGAAATGGCTGGACAAAGGAATCAAGGTAATTGACTACAGCGGAGATTTCCGATTCAATAATGAGGCTAATTATGCATCCTATGCATTCAGAATCGGCAAGGCAGGTGAGCATGCTGACCCGGAACTTCTTTCATCAACTATTTATGGAATGCCGGAATTACACAGAGAGGAAATAGCGGATAAAAAACTTGTTGGTAATCCTGGATGTTTTGCCGCAAGCTGTATTCTTGGCATAGCGCCGGCCGTAAAATTCAATCTTATAGACAGCAATGACATAATATTTGATGCAAAAACCGGTGTATCCGGGGCAGGCAAAAAGCCGTCACCGACTTTTCATTTCCCTGCAAGATATGAGGCCATGAATGCCTACAAGATTTCCGGTCACCAACATGTATACGAAATCGAGAAAGAGCTGAGCGCCTTAAACGGCAAGGAGATTAATATTACATTCACGCCACATGTCGTCCCTCTAAGCAGGGGTATTTTATCTACTATTTATGCGAACCTTGTCCCTAATGTTACAATGGAAATTCTGAGGGATGCATACTATAAAATGTATAGCAATGAACCATTTATCCGTGTATTCAGCCATGGAGAAACCCTGACAACAACAGATGTAAGGGGTAGCAACTACTGCAATATTTTGCTCAATATTGATTCAAGGACAGGAAAGGTGATTGTTGTAAGCCTGATTGATAATTTAGTTAAGGGTCAGGCGGGCAATGCATTGCAGAATATGAACATTATGATGGAGATTGATGAGGCCGCCGGTCTGAAGCATCCGGGAAATTTTCCATAATTACTTCAGCCTTCAGCCTAAATACCTGGGTAGTTACATAATTTTCTTGCCTCTTTTACGATATCTTTTTTGCTGATGCCGTATTTTTCCCTTAAAAGCTCCTGGGGGCCATGTTCAATAAATACATCCGGAAGGCCAAGTCGCTTTATTTTTACACCGAACAGGCCATAATCAATAAAAGACTCTAAAACAGCGCTTCCAAATCCACCGAAGCTCGTATTTTCCTCTACGATTAAAACCCTTCCAATCTTTGCCGCCATCTCATGTAAACGCGGGTCTAAAGGTTTGACAAACCTGCAATTTACCACACTAACGGAATATCCATCCTTTTCAAGTTCTTTACAGGCCTCAAGCGAAGGCTGAACTCTGCTCCCAATAGCCAATATCAAAAGGTCCTTTCCAGTGGTTAAGATTTCCGCCTCACCTATGGGTATTTTGTTGTACTCTTTATCTATGGGGACACCAATGCCCTTTCCTCTGGGATATCGAATAGCAATGGGTCCATTAAAATAAAGGGCTGTAAATAACATGTTTCTAAATTCATTCTCATCCTTTGGCGCCATAACCGTCATATTAGGGATGTTTCTTAGATATGAAAGGTCAAACACGCCATGGTGCGTAGACCCATCATCTCCTACTATGCCACCCCTGTCCAGGGCAAATATAACATGTAAATTTGGAAGGCACACATCATGTATTATCTGATCCAGGGAACGTTGCAGGAAGGTGGAGTAAATGGCCACAACCGGCTTTAATCCCTCTGTAGCCATCCCTGCTGCAAAGGTTACAGCATGTTGTTCAGCTATGCCTACATCCATAAAGCGGTCCGGGTGTATCCCGGCAAAATCCGTTAACCCTGTCCCCTCAGGCATGGCAGCAGTGATGGCAAAGAGCTTTTTATCTTTACCGCCTAAGTCGACCATTGTCCTGCCGAATATTTCAGTGTAGGATGGTGGCTCCTTTGGAGATTTTTTCTTAGGAAGACCTGTGTCTATGTCAAAGGCTCCAATTCCGTGAAATGATGCAGGATCATTTTCAGCGGGCTCATAACCCTTGCCTTTGGTAGTCATGACATGCACAAGTACAGGCTCCTTAAGCATAGACACATCTTTAAAGGTCTTGATCAGGAGATTAATATCATGTCCCTTAATCGGGCCTATATATCTAAATTTCAAGGCCTCAAAAAGCATACCTGGTGTTAGAAGGCCAATCAGAGAATCTTCGCTCTTTCTTAAAAGGCTTATTATATTTTCCCCTACACCTGGTATAGAGCTAATAACGCTCTCAAAACTTTTTTTAAAATTAATTAATCTTGGACCGGAAATCTTTCTGCTTATATAGGAAGATAGAGCACCAACGTTTTTGGATATTGACATTTCATTATCATTAAGGACAACAATCAAATCCTTCTCTGTATGACCAGCCTGATTAAGCGCCTCAAATGACATTCCGGCAGTCATGGCCCCATCCCCAATAACTGCAATGGTCTTTTTCCCGTCTTTCATAATAGACTTTGCGGTTGCAATGCCCAGACCGGCAGATATGGATGTCCCGGAATGACCCGTATTAAATGTATCATACTGGCTTTCTTCTCTCTTGGGAAAGCCACTTATCCCTTCATACTTTCTTAATGTATGGAATCTATCCCTTCTCCCTGTAATAATCTTATGGGCATATGATTGATGGCCAACATCCCAGATAATTTTATCTTTTGGTGTATCAAACACATAATGGAGGGCAATGGTGAGCTCAACCACACCTAAGCTTGGCGCCAAATGTCCGCCATTTTTAGAAACCGTCTCTATTATTAGCTTTCTTATCTCTTCAGCCAATTCATCTAATTTATTTAAACCCAGAATTTTTAAATCTGCAGGGCTATTTATACCTTCAAGAATGCTTCCTGAAGAGCTTTTCCTTTCCTTTTCCATTGGTTTGTTTAAGTTGTCCTTTCGTGAACGTTTACTTTATCTGATGGTTTCGTAAAAGTCCTTGAATAAGCGCCGGATGGCTAAGTAAAAAGGCTCATATACAAGGCGTAGCGGTTTTTATGGGACGAGACTATACATATAATATAGTATGTCGAGTTACTGAAAAACCGCTACAACGCAGTAGATGAGACTTTTTACTTAGCCATCTTATTTATTCCTTTCAATGATGTAACGTGCCAGATCTCTCAGGGGCCATGCCCTGTCGCTGAAACCAACTATCTCTTCAATCGCCCTGCCGATTAATTCCGCCTGAATTCTTTTAGACTCGTCTATTCCAAAAACATAGGGGTATGTAATCTTTCCCCTTGCAGCATCACTGCCCACTTCCTTACCTATAACATTTCTTTTTCCCTCTATATTTAAAATATCGTCGGCAATTTGAAACGCCAGCCCTATGCGCTGCCCATATCGGTTGATGGAGTCTATCTCCTCCTCATTACCTCCCCCTAAAATCACCCCTGCCGTAACTGATGAGGCTATCAGCGCAGCAGTTTTGTGGGTGTGTATATACTCAACAACATGAGTGTTCGGGTCCTTTCCCTCATAACTGATATCAACTGCCTGGCCACCTACCATACCCTGACAGCCGGAAGCATAGGCTATCATATCAATAACCCTGAGTAGTTCTGCCTTGCCGATATCTTTCTCCACCCCAAAGCGGGCCATAATGTTAAATGCCATGGTCAAAAGACCATCACCTGCAAGAAGCGCCATAGCCTCGCCAAATACCTTATGATTTGTAGGTTCTCCTCTTCTGAAATCATCATTATCCATTGCCGGAAGGTCATCGTGAATCAGCGAATAAGAATGGATGAGCTCTAATGCGCAGGCAACCGGTAATACATTATCTGCATTTCCCTCAACTGCCTCGGCTCCTGCTATGCAAAGAATCGGCCTGATCCTCTTTCCCCCTGAAAACAGCGTATAATTCATGGCCTCAACAACAGTGCCTGCAAGCCCTGACGGCTCCGGCATTAATTTTCTCAGAGCCTTTTCTACATCGGGTTTTTTTTCCTTAAGATATTGTTCAATCCCTTGCGTCATTTTCATTATCTCTCAAGTCAAAGGGTTCCTGTTTTATTCTGTCTCCGTCTTTCACCAGCATGGAAACCTTCTTTTCCGCCTCTTCCAGCTTGTTAAAACAATATCGTGATAAGGCAATTCCCTGCTCAAAGGTTTTAAGTGACTCTTCAAGGGACAAATCGCCACTTTCCAGACGTTTTACAACATCCTCCAATTCCCTCATGGCATCTTCAAATTTTTTTCCCTTCATTGCGCGCCTATTCTCCTGCTGACATCAATTAATTTTAAAGGATTTATCCTTGCCCCATCAAGCCTTAAACCAAAATGAAGGTGAGGGCCCGTCACTCTTCCGGAAGAGCCGGATAATCCAATAACATCTCCTTTTTTTACTATTTGTCCAATATTTACAAGGGGTTTGCTCAAGTGAAAATACATACTGTGAATACCGCCTCCGTGGTCAATAATAACACTCACACCACTAAAAAAACAGTCATCTACTAATACAACTGCGCCATTGTTTGTTGCCTTAACAGGTACACCTTCTGCAGCCTTAAGGTCAACTCCTGAGTGAGGAGAGCGTTCCGACCCATTTATAATGCTCCTTCGGCCAAAAGGACCAACTACAGGACCATTTACCGGTCTTACCCATGCCCCTTTCCATAAGGGATTCTGATTGGATCTCAAGAAAAGCTTTTTTATTCGGCGAGATTCACGCTTAACCCTCTTTAAGGTTTGTTCATCAAGGGCCTCCATGCTTTTTGGAACTGTCAGCCGCCTGACGCCATAATCCTTTTTGAATACATGGATAAATTTTGTATCCGTATGTTCACTAACAATTGTTTTGAGTTTATACTTCCCAGGTCTTAAAGTCAAATCTGCACCAATAAATGCCGTCCAAACCTTATTTTCAATGCCTGGGGTCAGTGTAATATGTTTTTCATTCCATATTATCTCCGGCTTGCCGCCTTTATCGCAGTTTACGGTTAAAATACCAACTTCACCCTGACCTATTTTTGATGGTGTTACAATAATATAGTCTATAGCCGAATGGGAGACCTTAGCAGATAAAAGGTAGGCAAAAAATGACAATATAAATAAAAAATAAATCTTTTTTTTCACGCCCGTTGAACCCCATGTTTTTTCATTATTTTTCTTTGCGCCTTTGCGAGAGAATTTTTTTGGTTTCGATTTACCCTTGTTAGTTTTTCACCGTCTTCTTTACTACACAGTCCATATGGCCCTTTGCAAGGAGGATGTTAACGCTATCTCCAGTTTTTACCTCTGCAGGGTCCTTAATAATGTTCATTTCAGGCAATATTCTCGTAATACTATATCCCCTTTCCAAAACAGACAGTGGATTCAATGAATCCAGTTTATTCCTTACAGAGAAAAGCGTACTATTCATCTTATCTAAGGTACCTTTAAGCGCCTGCATTAGAGAGTGATTAAAAAAGTTCAGCTCCTGACGTTTAAAGTTTACAACATGGAGGGGGCTATTCAATAGCAGTTTCTCCATAGAAGACTTTAAACCTATACGATTTTTATCAATACAAATCTGGCCTAATTTGAGCAGCCGGCCGTACAAATCGTCAAACCTTAGCCATGCATCAGCAAGATCTCTTCTCGGGTCCTTAATGCGAGATGACAGGTTTTTAATCCTATCCATCATCATGTCTATATGGTAATTAATGGATATTTCAAGCTTTGATGAAAGTAACCTCAGCTCTCTTTCTATACGTTCTTTCTCAGGGATAATTAATTCAGCAGCGCCTGATGGTGTAGGCGCCCTAAGGTCTGATGCCATGTCTGATATTGTAATATCTATCTCATGCCCTACTGCAGACACAACAGGAAAAAGCGATCGCCTGATTGCATAAGCAACCTCCTCCCTGTTAAAAGGCCACAGATCCTCAAAAGATCCTCCCCCCCTGGTCAATACTATAATATCAACTTCTAATTTCCTGTTCACTAGATCTAATGCCTCAACTATATCACCAACGGCCTCATCTCCCTGAACCCTCACAGGTACAATAGTGATATTTAGATTAGGCATTCTTCTAAGGGAAATCCTCAAAAAGTCTCTTATTGCCGCTCCTGTAGGAGAGGTTATAACTGCTACCTTTTTCGGCATAAAAGGGATTGGTCTCTTTTTTTCCTCGTCAAACACACCTTCGAGAGCAAGTTTCTTTTTCGCCTGTTCATATGCAGCGGCCAATTCACCAACCCCAAGAGGCTCCAAATAATCAAGGATAATCTGATATTCCCCCCTGGGCTCATATACCCCTATTCTACCCCTTACAATAACCTTCATACCGTCTTCTGGGATAAATTTAAGATAATTAGCCTGCATTCTGAACATCACAGCCTTTATTTGAGCGCTTTTATCCTTAAGGATCATATAATAATGTCCGGATAAGGGGCTGGCAAAGTTTGATATTTCGCCTTCTATCCAGATAAAATCAAATTTTTTTTCTATAAGTGATTTAATCTCTGATGTCAGGGAACTAACCGTATAAATATGCGGTGGATTAAAAGATAGGTCCATACAACCTGCAGAAATACGTTAAATTCTGATAATACTTAAAATTGCAATAAGCCATTAGCGCTTAGCTATTAGCCTCATAATAACAAATGGTTACAAAATAACGCAACAGCATCAAGTAGTGAGGCTTCCTTTTGAGGAAAAGGGCCTACTGTGCCTGCGCCACAGCGCGGCAGGCAGGTAACTCATTCTGTTTTTCGGGCTGGCGGCTAATAGCCAAAAGCTAATTGCAGGTTTTAGGTGATAATTAAAATGTTACTTATGGTTTTTCTCGAATTCCCTCATAAAATTCGCCAAACTTTTCACACTATCAAGGGTTACTGCATTGTATATGGATGCCCTGCATCCCCCCACAGACTTATGCCCTTTAAGGCCTAAAAAGCTATTTTCCATTGCCTCTGACAAAAAACTTTTTTCCGACTCCTCGTCGGTGAGGCGAAATGTAACGTTCATTATAGACCTGCTATTAACTTCTGTAGTGCCTTTAAATATCTTGCTTTCATCTATTACCTCATAAAGTAATGATGCCTTTTCCTTGTTTATTCTCTCTATTTCTTCCAGACCTCCTATTGTTTCTTCCAGCCATATAAGCACCAGGTATATTACATAGATGGCAAATGTAGGCGGCGTATTAAACAATGATTTGCTATCTTTAAAGGTCGCATAACTTAACATGGTAGGAAGGTTGTCCGGGACTCTTTTTAACATATCATCCCTGATTATTACCATTGCAACGCCTGCCGGCCCCAGGTTTTTCTGGGCGCCTGCATAAATAAGTCCTAATTGGCTCATATCAATTGGATGGCTCATGAAATCAGATGACATGTCACAAATAAGGGGAACACCCTCACCGTCAGGGTATTGCTGCCACTGGGTACCCTTTATGGTGTTATTTGATGTAAAATGCAAAAAGGACGCATCCTTGTCCACTGTAAAGCCTGAAGGCAGGTAGGAAAAATCTTTATCTTCCGATGAGGCAATAACCCTTACATCCTTTCCCTGAATCTTTGCCTCTTTAATGGCCTTTGTAGACCAGGTTCCGGTATTTATATAATCCACAGGTTTGTCCGGCAGGGCAAGGTTCATTGGTATCATGCAAAACTGGTGGCTTGCACCCCCTTGCATAAAGAGCACGCTATACTCATCGCTTAGCTTCAATAATCGTTTTACCCTTTCAACTGCATCATTAATGACCTCATCAAATACAGAGGAGCGATGGCTTGCCTCAATGATTGACATTCCCGAACCCTTGAAATTAAGAAAACTATTCTTTATTTCCTCTAAAACCTGCAATGGCAGGGCTGCAGGACCAGCGTTAAAATTATGTGCCCTTTCTTCCATAATAAATCCCCTTTTTAATTTTCCTTAAAATTTTCTTGTATCATGTGAGAAACTATTTCCAATCCATCGGGACTCAGCTCATAAGGAGGCCTATCATCCAAATCCGCCTCTATAATATTATCGTTAAACGGCAGGAACCCTAAGAAGTTAAAGTCTTCCATATTTTTAAGCAGGAAATCCTTGTCTTTTTGAGACCTGATTTTATTTCCAACAATAAGTAAATCCTTGATTCCAAGCTCTTCAGACAATCTCTTTATTTCATTGGCAGTTTCCATACTCCTTCTTCCAGGCTCAACAACCACTATCATCTTATCAACGGCCCGTGCCGTCCCTCTTCCCAAGTGCTCTAAACCTGCCTCCATATCCAGAATTATAACCTCATCCCTGAAAAGTATTAGATGAGTAACAAGAACCTTCAAGAGAACGCTTTCAGGGCAAATACAACCACCTTCTGCTGCCTTCACTCCTCCTAATACCATTAGCTTAACGCCATCGGCATCTACGGAAAGTTTTTCCGGCAAATCACTTACCTTAGGGTTTATCTTAAAAAAACCACCCATGGTACCGACCTTTGAATCAGTTCTCTCCTCAATGAGGGATCTCATTTTAGAGATAGGCGTTATCTCAGAGGCATTCTTTGCACCCAGGGCCTGGGCAAGATTTGCATCCGGGTCGGCATCAATAGCCAGCACCTTTTTCCCAGCTTTCTGGAGAGATTTTATAAGAAAGGCTGCGAATGTTGTTTTTCCAACACCCCCCTTTCCGCTAATTGCAATCTTCATAATAAAAATCCTTTCTATTTTTAAAAAATGCATGTCCGTTTAAACAGAACACAGATAAAAATCTACTTTGCCCTTGCTATCAAAGGGTAGACAATCATGCTGACCAATTCAGAAATATCCTCGGCAGAGAGAAAATCGTTCTTAATTGCACTATCAAATAAAATTGTTCCATTAGGTGGAAACTCATCATCTCCCCTCCATATAACAAATGTTACAGGCACCTTTGGAAATGCCTGGACAGTAACAGACACATCCCCGACGGATGCTGTTTGCGCAGCAAAAAGTTCCTCTGCTATTTCCGGTAGCTTATCCGGATTGTCACCAAAGGCATTAACAAACGGATCTTTTGACCTGGCGTTAAAGGAACTGAGATAAAACCTTGCTGAAGGAATTTCCTGATAGGCAATAAGTTCTCCTGTAAGATCCTCTTTTTTGGCGTTGTTCAGGTAGTGCAATATCAATATTTCTTCCTTTATTGCCATCTCTTTATCAGAATCCTGAAAGAATTGAATTTCCGGCCAGCTAATGCTAATCATGCGGTTTAGGAACATAATCTTTATAAGGTCCGGGCCATCCTTATTTTCTACAAACCGACCGCCGCTTAATCGGCACAAATGTAGAGGGTTTTTATTTCTTAATTCCTCTTTTCCAATCTCTAAGGCCTTTTTAAAGTCATCTATTCTTGCCATTTATCACCTTCTAATAAATTTAACGGTAAACGATTGCTAAAACTTGAAACTTAGTTAAACGCAAATCAAAAGTCAATTATATTTCAATTTTTAAATATTTTTATTGACAATAAAAATGCCTTAAGGCATAAAAAAAAGCTCCGTTATGAAATGAATACCTTGAAAAATTTCATGCGGATAATTATATTGCTAAAATAACTTAAAAGAAAGGATGTGGTTATCATGGTTTGTACAACAGTAAGGAATGGTTCAGAATGCATTTTTATGAGTAAAAATGGATGCCAGTTTAGTGGCGGCAGTTGTCATCCAATCACTGATAAATGTGACGGCTGTCAGAGAGTAGTGGAGTATCTCTCCGAAAAATACTGTATGATTTTTCCTGACCCTGCAAGTAAATGGAAAAATGGTGCCTGTAATATGGCTACAAACATACAGGCCGAAGTAAAGAAGGTCGGAAACAAAATAAATCCCCTCAAGGCCTCTAAAAGATCCCATTAAAAAAAGTTACAAAGGGATAATTTCAGCCCTTCCGTGTTATATAGATTTAGTAAATAGTATATATACACAAAAGAGCATGTGTATTGGTATGTCCAATTCTCATGTATATTGCCACAAAGCCTGCCCTGGTGCGACATTATTGGGATATTGTATATTGG
>CAYSWP010000020.1:0-14384 GCA_964434795.1 uncultured Desulfobacteraceae bacterium
GAAGGCGGCAGGACAGTTGGCGCAGGGGTAATAAGCGACATAATAGAGTAAGAGACGGAAGGAATTATGGATAATCAGAAAATCCGAATAAGGTTAAAGGCTTACGATCATAAACTATTGGATCAATCTGTTTCAGAAATTATTGATGCTGCACAGGGAACAGGAGCCAAAATTGCAGGGCCCATACCCCTTCCCACGGTGATAAGTAAGTATTGTGTTTTACGATCACCTCATGTTGATAAGAAATCAAGAGAACAATTTGAAATAAGGACGCATAAGAGACTGATAGACATTTTGGAGCCTACTCAGCAAACAGTGGATGCTCTAATGAAATTAGATCTTTCTGCAGGTGTAGATGTCGAGATTAAGCTGTAGAGGAAAACAAGGATGATCAAGGAAATATTTGGGAAAAAGATAGGGATGACCCGTATCTTTCATGAGAATGGGAAAAGCATCCCCGTGTCTGTGCTGGAGATTGCCAAGTGCTATGTAGTCCAGATTAAAAGGTTGGAAAAAGAAGGATATAACAGCATCCAGATAGGGTTTCAGCCGAAAAAGGAGAAACGGATAAACAAGCCCATGGCAGGTCATTTTAAACCGGCAGGAAGGGGGGGATTTGCATTCTTGCATGAGATAAGAGTAGACGACATTGATTCATTTGAGGTTGGTCAAGAGGTTGACTCCGACATCTTTAATGTAGGCGATTTAATTAATGCCAGAGGCATTAGCAAGGGAAAGGGGTTTGCAGGTGTTGTTAAAAGGTGGGGATTTAGCGGGGGAAATAAGACTCATGGCTCCCGTTCTCATAGGGTTCCTGGCTCAATTGGGGCTAGCGCAACTCCAAGTAGGGTACTGAAAGGAAAAAAACTTCCCGGCAGGATGGGAAATCAGGTGAAAACGATTAAAAATTTAGAGGTTGTTGACATTTTCAAAGAAAGGGACTTGATTTTAATAAAAGGTGCGGTCCCAGGTAGTAAAGGGAATTTTTTAGAAATAAAGATGAATAAAAAGAAATTATAATAAGCAAATTACAAGATGCAAAACATTAAGGGAAACACTAATTATGCATCTTTTTTTTCAGTGGAGCGATTTAATATATGGCCCTCATAGATATATATAATGTAAATGCGGAAAAAATTCGTCAGAGAGATATCAAGGATGAAATCTTCAATGTTGCGATAAGGGAAGATATGCTCCACCAGGTGGTGGAAAGTCAATTGGCAGGTTATCGTTCTGGAAGCGCTTCAACAAAGAATAGATCTAAGGTAAAGGCCAGCGGCAGAAAACTATGGCGGCAGAAGGGAACTGGAAGGGCTAGGGCAGGGGCGGCGTCCTCACCGATAATGAGGAGTGGAGGTGTTGCATTCGGGCCCTCACCGAGGGATTATTCATCTAAGGTTAATAAAAAGGTGAAAAAGGCGGCTTTACGCATGGCTTTGACGGATAAGTTCAAGGAAGAAAAACTTATAATAATTGACGAAATTAATATTAAGGAAATCAAAACGAAAAAACTTTATGAAATATTAAAGAAATTTAGTTTAAGTAATGTCCTCATTGTTGCAGACAAGTTCGATGAGGTTCTTGATAAATCTTCCAGAAATATTAAAAAGACTAAACTCCTAAGGGCTGAAGGGATAAATGTGTACGATATTTTACACCATAAACACCTCTTGTTTGTTGAACCGGCCTTAGAAATAATTGAGGAGGCGCTTGCTTAACAATGGACTTTTATCGAATAATAAGAAAACCCTTGATAACTGAGAAGGGAACAAAACAAAAAGAACAGGCGAACCAATATGCATTTGAGATTGACAGAACAGCCAACAAGGTGATGGTCAGGAGTGCCGTTGAAGAAATATTTAAAGTAAAAGTTCTAAACGTGGCTGTAATGAACATGAAGGGAAAGCGTCGCAGGGTAGGAAAAAACTTAGGGAAAAAAGCAGACTGGAAAAAGGCAATAGTCAGGCTTGCTCCTGGAGAAAAAATAGAATTTTTTGAAGGTATTTAAAGCGGGATAAAAATGGGGATTAAACGAAATAAACCAACCTCGCCTGGAAGGCGGTTTCAAACAGGGTCTACCTTTAGCGAGATTACAAGCAGTAAGCCTGAAAAAAGCCTATTGAAGCCAATCAAGAAATCCGGCGGCAGAAATTCTGCAGGTCGTATAACTGCGAGATTTCGAGGCGGTGGCGCTAAAAGAAGATACAGGGTTATTGATTTTAAAAGGAAGAAGGAAAATATTCCTGCAACTGTAGCATCCATTGAATATGACCCTAACAGGTCTGCAAGGATAGCCCTTATCAACTATGCGGACGGCGAAAAGTCTTATATCTTAGCGCCGGGTGACTTAAAAGTAGGGGATATTGTTGAATCAGGCCCTGAAGCGGAGATTAGGGTAGGAAACACAACAACTTTAAAGGCAATACCTGCAGGAACACATATACATAATATTGAATTACATATAGGACACGGAGGGCAGTTGGCAAGGAGCGCCGGAGGATATGCCCAACTGATGGCTAAAGAAGGAAAATATGGACATGTGAAACTCCCATCCGGGGAAGTTAGAATGGTATTGTTGGCCTGCCGGGCTACCATAGGGGAGGTAGGTAATTTGGATCATGAAAATATATCTATCGGAAAGGCGGGCAGGTCCCGGTGGAAGGGCAGAAGACCCCACGTTAGAGGTGTTGCAATGAATCCTGTTGATCATCCAATGGGCGGTGGTGAAGGAAAATCTTCCGGCGGTAGACATCCGGTCACACCATGGGGAGTTCCCACAAAGGGCTATAGGACAAGGCGCAATAAGGCAAGCAATAAATTGATTGTTAAAAGAAGGAAATAGGAAAGGAGATAAGATTGCCACGTTCAGTAAAGAAGGGACCATTTATAGATGATAGTGTAATGGCCAAGGCGATCAAGGCTAACGAGGAAAACAGCCACCAGGTAATTAAAACATGGTCGAGAAGATCAACAATATTGCCGGAGTTCATAGGATTGACCTTTGCTGTACATAACGGAAAAAAATTTATTCCGGTATTTATCACAGAAGATATGGTGGGACACAAATTAGGTGAATTTTCGCCGACAAGAATTTTTTACAGCCATGCTGGAGGCGACAAAAAAAGTCGCTTGAAGGGCAAAAAGAAATAGTTAAAAGGGCATTCAAAAATTTTACGGGGTGTTGTATAAGATATGGAAGCAAAGGCTATAGCAAAATATATTCGGATATCTCCAAGGAAGGTAAGACTGCTTATGAGGGAATTGAAAGGGAAAAAGGCTGAAGATGCACTCAATTTGCTGACCTTTGCCCCACAGAAAGGAGCCCCGATTTTGCGAAAGTTGATAAAATCAGCTGTTTCTAACGCGAGCAATAAAGCTAATATAGATGTTGATAATCTGTTTATAAAGAAAATATATGCTAATGAGGGACCGACATTAAAGAGATTCAGACCAAGGGCTATGGGCAGGGCAACGAGGATCAGAAGCAGGACAAGCCACTTAACGGTTATACTTGATGAGAAATAGATCTGAAGAGGTAAATTATAATTATGAAATTATCACTTAGAAACTCGGCAAAAGGGAGGATTTAGTGGGCCAGAAGGTACATCCGGTAGGATTACGGTTAGGCATCAATAAGACATGGAATAGCAGATGGTATGCTGATTCGGAATTTTCTTCACTTGTTGTAGAGGATAATCAAATTCGAAAGTTTTTAAAAAAGAGGCTTACTCAGGCAGGCGTTTCTAAGATAGAGATTGATAGAGCCGGTAAAAAGGTGAAGCTTAGGATTTATACGGCAAGACCCGGTATAATAATAGGAAAAAAAGGCGCGGAGATAGAAAATCTAAAAAAAGAGATTGAGACCAAGATAAAACGAGAGTTTTTTATTGATATTAAAGAGGTGAGAAGACCGGAAGTGGATGCTCAATTGTCGGCAGAAAACGTTGCTATGCAGTTGGTCAGGCGTGTAGCGTTCAGGAGGGCAATGAAGAAAGCCGTTACCGCTGCTATGAGATTTGGGGCGCAAGGTGTGAAGATTTCCTGTAGCGGTAGATTAGGTGGTGCAGAAATGGCGAGAAGAGAATGGTATAGAGAGGGCAGGGTGCCACTCCATACGCTTCGGGCTGATATCGACTATGGTTTCACGGAGGCCTTAACAACATACGGAATAATAGGGGTTAAGGTAATTATATGCAAGGGAGAAATTTGGCCAAAAAAAGGAAATAGAAGAGGCGAAATATGTTAAGCCCAAAAAAAGTTAAATATAGAGTCATTCACACGGGCAGGATGAGGGGAAAGGCATACAGGGGGTCGAATGTTGAGTTTGGTGATTATGGCCTTCAGGCAACTGAATGTGGTTTTATGTCCGCCAGACAGATTGAGGCTGCAAGGATTGCAATAACAAGGTCTGTCAAAAGGGGTGGAAAGGTTTGGATAAGGGTTTTTCCTGATAAGCCGACATTTAAAAAACCTGCTGAAACAAGAATGGGAAAAGGTAAAGGTAATCTTGAAGGATGGGTGGCTGTTGTAAAACCTGGAAGAGTATTATATGAATTAGAAGGTGTTGATGAGAATACTGCCAGGGAGTCTTTCCGTTTAGCCGGGCATAAACTGTCATTTGCTACTAAATTTTTAAGTAGGAGTTTTTAATACTGTGAAGAGTAAAGAATTGCGTGAATTGAGTGTTCAGGAATTAATGGACAAAGACGTAGAATTAGCAAAGGGGTTGTTTAACCTGCGATTTCAAATGGCCACAGGTCAACTCAACACACATACCTCTATCAGGAAGACAAAAAAGGACATCGCTCGGGTAAAAACAGTAATTAAAGAGAGAGAATTGGAAAATAGTAGGGCTGGGGCTTAATATGGAAACACGTGGAAAAAGAAAAGAACTTACAGGCGTTGTTTTGAACAACAAGACGGATAAGACTGCAAGGGTTCTCGTTGAAAGATTAGCAAAACACAAGAAATACAAAAAATATATCAGGTATAGAAAAAAGTATTTGGTACACGATCCACATAATAGATGCCGCATAGGCGATAAGGTTATTATTATGGAAAGTCGTCCAATAAGTAAGTTGAAAAAGTGGAGGGTGCTGGAGATTCTTAATTAAAAAGATTCTCTGATTTTTTGCGTAAACATATAGTTGATTTTAGGGATAGGCATTATGATACAGGCTGAAACATTGTTAAATGTCGCTGACAATTCCGGCGCTAAAAGATTAAATTGCATCAAGGTGCTTGGTGGTTCGAGAAGAAGATATGCAAGCGTTGGGGATGTGATTGTTGTTTCTGTTAGAGAATCTTTGCCTAACAGTAAGGTAAAAAAAGGTGATGTCTTAAAGGCTGTAATAGTGAGGACGGCTAAGGAGATCCGAAGAGAAGACGGCTCATATATTAAATTTGATGATAACTCTGCTGTATTGATTACTCAACAAAATGAGCCGATAGGAACCCGTATTTTTGGACCGGTTGCCAGGGAGCTGAGAGCAAAGAATTTTATGAAGATTATATCTCTTGCTCCTGAGGTGCTATAATTAAGGTAAATGTTATTTGCTATGGCTAAAAAGAATTTTCATATAAAAAAGAACGATAAGGTGATGGTAATCGCTGGGAAGGACAAGGGAAAAATAGGTACGGTCCTGGAAATGATTACTAAAAAAGACAGGGCTAAAGTAGAAAAACTAAATTTAATTAAAAGACATACAAAGCCTGGAGGGAAAGCTGCTCAAGGAGGTATTATTGAGAAGGAGGCCTCGATTCATGTATCAAACCTTATGCTTATCTGCGGAAAATGTGCAGAGGCAACAAGGATGGGAGTGAAGATACTTGAGGATGGCAGCAAGGTCAGATTTTGTAAAAAATGTGGAGAATATTTAGACAAGTAACAATTAGCTTAATTTGCTCAGACAATATGTGGATTTATAATTCAGACAACAAATTAAACTAATTAAATTAATATAACAAATTAAACCAATTAAACAAATTATTTATTATGTCTCGACTAAAAGAAAAATATTTGAAGGAAATTGTGCCTGCCATGATGAAGGAATTCGGCTACAAAAGCATTATGCAGGCGCCAAAGCTCAAAAAGGTAGTCCTTAATATGGGTATTGGTGAAGCAATACACAATATCAAAGTTCTTGATTCAGCTGTGGAGGAATTGACTAATATAGGGAGCCAGAAGGTTGTTATAACAAGGGCTCGTAAATCCATTGCAAGTTTCAAGTTGAGAGAAGGAATGCCCATAGGATGCATGGTTACATTGAGAAAGGAAAGGATGTACTATTTTCTGGATAAGCTTTTTAATGTAGCCCTTCCCAGGGTTAGGGATTTTCGTGGATTATCTGATAAGGCATTTGATGGCCGTGGTAATTATACGATGGGGGTAAAAGAGGAGATTATATTCCCTGAGATTGATTACGATAAGATTGATAAGGTAAAGGGGATGAACATTACTATTGTCACCTCTGCAAATTCGGACGCAGAGGGCCGTTTTATGCTTGAGAAAATGGGATTATTTTTTAGAAGTTGACAAGGAGATTGATTTGGCTAAGAAATCTTTGATTGCAAAGGCAAAGAGAGAACCAAAATATTCTACTCGACGGTATAACAGGTGCCCGCTATGTGGGCGAAGCAGGGCCTATATTAGAAAATTCGGCATTTGTAGGATTTGTTTTCGTACCCTGGCCCTAAAAGGCGACATACCAGGCGTTATTAAATCGAGCTGGTAGATGAGCAATTATGGAGATATATTATGACAATGGTTGACCCTATTGCAGATCTTTTAACAAGGATAAGGAATGGTTGCACGGCCTCATTTGATAAGCTTGAAGTGCCGAGCTCTAAAATAAAGGTTAGCATAACCAAGCTGCTGCAAAGTGAGGGATATATAAGAAATTATAAGGTGATAGAGGATGATAAGCAGGGTAGAATTGTAATATACTTGAAATACAATGGAGATAAAAGCCCTGTAATTAAAGGCCTTAAAACGGTAAGTAAGCCAAGCTGCAGGATATACTCGGGATATGCAAAGATACCCAAGGTATTAAACGGCCTTGGCATTAATATTATATCCACCTCCAAAGGAGTGATGACGGACAGGGCGGCAAAAAGAATAAAGGTAGGTGGAGAGATCATTTGTTCCGTATGGTAACATTTGATAAGGATTATTTAGAAATATTAAGAAAAGAGAATATGCGATGTCAAGGGTAGGCAAAAAAGCGGTAGTTGTTCCAAAGGATGTCAAGGTTGAATTTGATGGTCTAAAACTTTCTGTTAAGGGACCAAAAGGGGAGTTAAACCGTACTATTCACCCGAGCGTTAAATTGGATATTGATGATGCAAGCATATCATTATCAATCAGTGATAAGTCCAAGGAGTCTGAATCTCTTTACGGCCTTTTTCGTTCACTAATCTCCAATATGGTAGAAGGGGTTAGTAATGGATTTAAAAAAACACTCGAGATAATCGGCGTAGGGTATAGGGTAGAATTATCGGGCGGGCAGTTGGTATTCAACTTGGGTTATTCAAACCCTGTGACATTTGATATTCCTAAGGGAATTGAGGCGCAGGTCGAAAAGAAAAATATATTAACGTTGTTTGGAGTAGACAAGGAACTTTTAGGCGATACGGCTGCAACTATCAGAAGCCTCAGGCCACCGGAGCCTTATAAAGGAAAGGGTATTAAATACCTTGAAGAAAAGATCAGAAGGAAGGCTGGAAAGGCAGGGGCTAAAACATAATAATTCGCTTTATCGGCGTCAAGTTATGGTAAAGCTAAATTTTTTATAAAGAACAACGTAGAAAACCTTAAAAATAACACTTTAAGATGATAATTTATTATGGCTTTTATTACAGATAAAAAAGAAAGCAGACTTAAAAGGAAAAAGAGGGTAAGAAAAAAGATAAAGGGATCATCTGAAAGGCCACGCCTGACAGTATTTAAGACATCAAGGCATATATATGCCCAGATAATTGACGATAGTAAAGATAGAACCCTTTTGTCTGCCTCATCAATTTCTAAGGATATTCTGTCCAAGGCTCAGGGTATAGGTGGAAATATTAAGGGCGCAAAATTAATTGGAGAGACCATAGGGAAGAAAGGTAAAGAAAAAGGCATAGAGGAGGTTGTTTTTGACCGAAATGGTTTTCTTTATCATGGCAGGGTTAAGGCATTAGCCGATGCTGCGAGGGAGAATGGTCTGAAATTTTAGCTACTGGGAACTTGAAACTTGAAACTGGAAGAATATATTTTCAAATTAAAAGGAGAAATCATTGATCAGAGAAGAGGAAGAGGAACAAATAATAGAGAAGGTGGTTCATATCAACAGGGTTGCTAAGGTTGTAAAAGGGGGACGGAGATTTAGCTTTAGCGCAATAGTTGTTACCGGCGACGGTAAAGGTATGGTCGGAACCGGCCTTGGTAAGGCAAATGAGGTTCCCGAAGCCATAAGAAAGGGCGGTGAAAAGGCCAGAAAAAATATGAGATCAACTTCACTTTTTGAAGATACCATACCCTACAAGGTAATAGGTGTTTTTGGGGCCGGCGCTGTTTTACTAAAGCCTGCTCGACCGGGAACTGGAATAATTGCCGGTGGAGCAGTGAGGGCGGTGTTAGAAACAGTTGGTGTAAAAAATATTGTAAGCAAATGCTTACGTTCCAATAATCCCCACAATTTGGTCAAGGCTACTATCAATGGTCTTTGGTCTTTAAGGTCCAGAGAGGAAATTGCAGCATCAAGAGGAAAAACTGTAGAAGAAATCCTGGCCTGACGGCTTGTTGGATTGCAGGAGACAATATGGAAATATATGAATTGAAGCCGCCAAAGGGGTCGAGGAAAAAGAGAAAGAGGGTCGGTCGGGGAACAGGTTCAGGATGGGGAAAGACATCAGGCAGAGGAACCAAGGGGCAGAACTCACGTTCCGGTGGAGGAGTAAGCGTAGGATTTGAAGGGGGACAAATGCCGCTTCAGAGGCGAATTCCAAAGCGGGGTTTTACAAATATTTTTAAGAAACAGTATGAAATTATCAACATAAAGGACCTTATGCGGTTTAATTCCGGCGAAACAGTAGATACTGATACATTGATCAAAAGTGGATTAATAAAAAAGGCTATGGCCGTAAAACTTTTGGCAAATGGTGATATATCATACCCCATTAATATAATAGTTAACAATGTAAGTCGGGCTGCAAAAGAAAAGATAGAATCTGCAGGCGGAAAGGTCGAGTTAGCAAAAAGATGATTGGTGGCTTTCAAAATATAGCAAAAATTCCTGAGCTAAAAAAGAAGATAATTTTTTCACTTTTGATGCTTGCAGTATACAGGGTTGGTTGTCATGTGCCGACACCAGGGATCGACTCATCCGCCCTTGCGGCTTTTTTTAGCGCAAGCCAGGGAACCCTGTTCGGTCTATTTGATATGTTTTCAGGTGGAGCTTTAAGCAGGCTTTCCGTTATGGCATTGGGGATAATGCCCTACATAAGCGCTTCTATTATTCTTGAGCTTCTTACAGTGGTGGTTCCTTACCTGGAAAAGCTGAAGAAAGAGGGAGAAGTAGGTAGAAAGAAGATAACAAGGTATACTCGATATGGGACGGTAGTACTTAGCCTTGTACAGGGTTTTGGCATTTCGGTTGGACTGGAGAGCATGACGAGCCCTGGCGGCGCCCTGATTGTCCCTTTGGGCGGTTGGGGATTTAGGCTTATGACTATGATAACGTTAACTGCCGGCACAACATTTTTGATGTGGCTTGGAGAACAAATAACGGAGCGTGGTATTGGGAATGGAATTTCATTAATAATTTTCTCCGGTATTGTAGCCAGATTACCCCAAGCTATCGGAAACACATTTCGTTTGATGAGCACCGGAGAAATGAGCCCTTTTTTTGGGATTCTATTACTTGCTTTTATGGTCGTAGTTATAGGGTTCATCGTCTTTGTTGAAAGGGGGCAGAGACGAATACCGGTTCAGTATGCAAAAAGAATTATAGGCAGAAAGATGTATGGCGGACAAAGCACGCATTTACCACTAAAGGTAAATACAGCCGGTGTTATACCTCCGATATTTGCCTCCTCAATTATTATGTTTCCTGCCACAATAGCTAATTTTTTAAATGTAAAACAGATTCCATGGCTACAATTTATTGTAGATTCATTGGCTCCAGGCCGCCTGTTATATTCATTGCTTTATATAGGTTTTATTATATTTTTCTGTTATTTTTATACGGCTATTCATTTCAATCCCACTGAAGTTGCAGACAATATGAAAAAATATGGCGGATTTGTCCCTGGAATCAGACCTGGAAAAAGTACCGCAGAATACATAGACCGGGTTCTCACAAGAATAACATTCAGCGGGGCCATGTATGTCTCTGCTATATGTATCCTGCCTGGAATTTTAATACACAGGCTGAATGTTCCCTTTTACTTTGGGGGCACTGCACTCTTAATTGTAGTGGGTGTTGGGATGGACACTATCAACCAGATAGAGAGCCATTTACTAACAAGGAATTACGAAGGTTTTATGAAAAAAGGCCTAGGAAAGGTGAGATAGATTATGAAGGTAAGAGCTTCCGTAAAGAAGAGATGTAAAAATTGCAAGATTATTAAGAGAAGGGGCGTAGTCAGGGTAATATGTGATAACCCAAGACACAAACAAAGGCAAGGTTAAGTGCGCTTAAGTGCTAATCTATGCTTAGACATTTATTTTCTTATAAAATGATTAAAATTTTAAGGAGTATACATGGCCAGAATTGCCGGCATTGATTTACCAAAAGGTAAGAGAATTGAAATAGCGCTGACCTATATTTACGGCATTGGAAGGAATAATTCTCGTGGTATCTTGGAGGAAGCAGGGATAGGTTTTGGTACAAAATCAGATCTATTAAAAGAAGAAGATGTCTCAAAAATAAGGAAGATTATTGATGGATCTTATATGGTAGAAGGTGATCTGAGACGAGAGATATCCATGAATATAAAGAGATTAATGGACATGGGATCTTACAGGGGCTTGAGACACCGAAAAGGTCTTCCCTTAAGGGGACAGAGAACTCATACAAATGCGAGAACAAGAAAGGGACCGAGACGGATGATAGGGGGTCGTAGAAAGTGATAAATCTATGGAGGCATAATGGCCAAGGGAACAGGTAAATCCGGCAAAGGAAGAAAAGAGAAGAGGGTGGTTATAAATGGGGTTGTACATATTCAATCTACCTTTAATAATACAATTATAACTATAACGGATTTGAATGGAAATGTGATAGGTTCATCCAGTCCCGGGCAGGTAGGGTTTAAAGGTTCAAGAAAAAGCACACCGTTTGCAGCACAACTTGCTGCAAAAGATGCATTAAAGAAGGCAATGGCCATGGGGCTGAAGACGGCTGAGGTGCGTGTTAAGGGACCTGGGGTCGGACGTGAAGCTGCCTTGCGGGCCTTGCAGATTGAGGGGTTTAGTGTTACCGTCATAAGGGATGTTACTCCTATTCCGCACAATGGGTGTAGGCCACCTAAAAGGAGACGGGTATAATTCGAAAATCTAAGGATTTTTAATACCTCAAGGTCGGAAATTTATACAACATTCAGGAGGAAAAATATTGGCTCGATATGTTGATGCTGCATGCAGGCTATGCAGGCGGGAAAATCTCAAACTTTTCCTAAAAGGCGATAGATGCTATACTGATAAATGTGCATTTGAAAGGCGCGCTTATGCGCCCGGACAACACGGGCAAAGAAGGGGAAGGAAGTTATCGGATTATGGCATACAATTACGGGAAAAACAAAAGGCGAAAAGGATTTACGGTGTATTAGAAAAACAGTTTAGGAGATATTATTTTAAGGCAGACAGGCAAAAAGGAATTACTGGGACAAACCTGTTAATCCTTTTAGAGGTACGACTGGATAATATAGTATACCGTATGGGTTTTTCATCTTCAAGGAAGCAGGCAAGGCAATTGGTTAGGCATAATCATGTAACTGTTAATGGGAAAAAGGTTAACATTGCCTCTTACCAGGTTAAGGTAGGTGATTATGTGGAGGTTAAAGAGAGTAGCCGTAAGATACCAATAGTGACGGAATCAATGGAGACTTTTATAAGAAGGGAGAAATCGCCCTGGCTCGAAATTGATGGGGAAAATTTTCGCGGTGTTTTGAAAGTGCTTCCTAACCGAGAGGAATTAACCATACCAATCAATGAACAATTTATAGTTGAATTGTATTCGAAATAAAGGAACTAAAACAAATTAGACATTTAACATAGATTGTTTTA
Source organism: uncultured Desulfobacteraceae bacterium (assembly GCA_964434795.1). Classification (GTDB taxonomy): domain Bacteria; phylum Desulfobacterota; class DSM-4660; order Desulfatiglandales; family B25-G16; genus M55B121. The sequence goes on from CAYSWP010000020.1 coordinate 12,266, forward strand.
ATCACATTACATCTTGATTTTGCATAACCTTGTCAATGTTTATTTATTATTCTTTATTCCGGCTACATTAATCATCCATCATCAATAATATTTCATCTTGCATTGGAGTTTAAATTATAAGGAATTTTTGTGGTGATTTATACATGAAAAAGCTAATTCAAAAAAATTGGAAAGAGTTAATAAAACCCAAAGCTATAGAAGTGGATACAAAAACGTTTTCTGATTTTTATGGAAAGTTTACCTGTCATCCACTGGAAAGGGGCTTTGGTTTAACGCTTGGTAATGCGCTAAGACGAGTTCTTTTGTCATCCCTCCAGGGAGCCTCTATCGTATCGGTAAAATTCGATGGTGTTCCTCACGAATTTTCCGCCATTCCTGGTGTGAAGGAAGATACATCAGAAATTATTCTCAATCTAAAGGAGGTTAGCGTTAGCATTCCTGGAGAGGAAGAAGAAGTCACGGTTTATTTGGATATTTCAGGGGAAAAGACCGTAAGAGCTGGAGATATAATAACCGGAGATAAAGTGGATGTCATGAATCCGGAAAAACATATTGCCACTTTAAATAAAGATGCTGAGCTGCATGCTGAAATGTTAGTAAAAAACGGTAAAGGATATGTTACTGCTGAAAAAAGTAGAGAAATCGGTGTTACAAACATAGATGCGCTTTATTCACCTATAAGAAAGGTTAGCTACGTTGTAGGTAATGCAAGAGTAGGACAAAGGACTGATTATGATAAGCTGACCTTAGAGATATGGACGGACGGAACAGTAGGTCCCCAGGATGCTTTGGCGTTTGCCGCTAAAATAATAAAGGAACAGACCACGCCGTTCATAAATTTCGAGGAAGAATTATTAGAGGATGTAGAAGAGGAGGTGAAAGAAGAAGAGAAAAAGGTAAACGAAAACCTTTTTAAACCTGTAAGTGAGCTTGAACTTTCCGTACGCTCTTCAAATTGTCTAAAAAATGCAAATATAAAATACATACATACATTAGTTCAAAAGACTGAAATTGAGATGTTGAAGACCAAGAATTTTGGAAGGAAATCTCTTAATGAAATAAAGGGAATACTGGAGGAAATGGATCTTCAGTTTGGTATGGAATTAGATAATATCCCCTTCGATAAACATGAAGAAGGAGGGGAAGAAAATAATAAGGATCAGGAGCAATGAGGCATAGAAAGGCAGGCAGAAAATTAGGTCGTAACTCAAGCCATAGAAGGGCTCTCTTAAGAAATATGGTTACTTCCCTTTTTAGGTATGAGGAAATTTCAACAACACTCGCAAAGGCAAAAACGCTACAGCCTATTGCTGATAAAATGATTACCCTGGCAAAAAGGGGAGACCTTCATGCAAGACGTCAGGCGCTTTCCTACATGATGGATAAGGATATTGCACACAAACTATTTGATGAACTAAAGGACCGTCTCTCAGAACGACAGGGCGGATACAGCAGAATTTTAAAGGCAGGCAATAGAAATGGCGATAATGCCCCTATGGCAATTATACAATTACTCCTGGTAAGCGATGGGAAGAAATCAAAAAAGACAACAAAAAAAGACTTGAAAACTAAGGAAAAAAAGATTTCTGAAAAGGAACCTGATGAAAAACCCGCATCCATTGGGAAAGACGAAAATCAAGACGATAAGAAGGAGGGTAAATAAAAATCCCCCGAAAAATACGTGTAACCGTTCACAGTTCTGTGTTCCCGGTTCAGGGTTGGTTGTTTTCGTCGACCTTGCTTAAACCCGGCGCAAGCACTTTCGCTGCATACAGGAGAGCCCACCTGGCCGGTGAAACCACGAATGACTAAACACGTATGACCAGGATAACCCTACAAACTCTGAAAATAAGCCTGCGTTAAATTTCGTTGTTCCGACATTTAGACTTCCGCGTTAAGTATCTTCAAGCTTTAAGCCCTTGAAACCTGAACCCGTGAATGATTACCATAATTTAAACCCCTTTTATTTGAAAAGGGGTTTTTTGTTTCCTTCCCATCTCAAGTGTGTAGATTCCCCACCCCTTAATGGGAGTCTCCCTTTCCCTCCTTCTTCGATGGAAGTTTCCCCTTTTTTTTATTTGATGAGAGCTTATCTATTCCTTTCCCCTCCCTTGATGGG
>CAYSWP010000021.1:0-13821 GCA_964434795.1 uncultured Desulfobacteraceae bacterium
TCTGCAAGGTTATGGGCCACACTACCTACCCATTTCTCTTTCCATATACTTTTACTTTTTGTGCCCAGAACAATCATAGTAGATTTATGCTCAGCAGCTGCCTTTTTAATCTGTTCCTCTGTTTTTCCAATATAAAGATGGGGGCGGGCGTCTAATCTTTCTTTTATAAAGACATCGCAAACATCGTCCAGCCTCTTTTTATTTTCCCTTTCCAGTTTATGGGCCTCCATCTTTGATAATTTGCCAATCTCCTTTTCGCTCAGCACATGAACTATCTCTACCCTCTTTGTTGCACCGCTTAATGCCAGCACAAGATTAAGGACGCGCTCTGATGACACTGACCAGTCAAGGGCCAACAAAAGTTTCTCAAATGGATTCTCTCCGACCTTACCTGACTGTGTCAGATAATTAAATATCAACACCGGTTTTGATGTTCTCCGCAAGAGTTCTGATATTTCCGGTCCTGCATAAAGCTCCTCAAGTTTGCCCCTTTCTCTTCTTGCCGTTACAATCAGATCTACACCTTCAATTTCAGATACAGATATGATCTTGGGCACTACATTACCGATAGCTATATGAGCTCCAACCTCCATGCCCTCTTCAAACAAGGTCTCAGCCCAGTCAATAAATCGAATATCCGCTATCTCCCTAAGCTTTACCTCTTCCTGTTTAAGAAAGCCGGTCCCACGCCTCATGGCTACCTTCTCCCTTTTTATCACATGAAGGAATACTACATGATTGAGCCCGGATTTTCTCAGGCTCATCAATGATTGCAATGCGTCGAACCATAATTCTTCAAATTCTGAAACAAAAAGCATCTTCTTAATTTTCATTGTTTCTCCTTGGCAGGTCACCCTAATATTTTTTTCAAGGTTTCAGCCAAATCCTCCGGCTCAACCGGTTTTTCAAGATACGCCTGAGGTTCCGGCACGGTTTCATCTCCAAATTCTGTCAATGCGGCCTGGGATCTGAGAAATGTCCTCCTTGATACGCCGGAAAGCATAACAACTGGAATACCCTTTAAAGATTCATCGGTCTTTAGGTCATGATACATCTTGATTCCACTTTGCTTCGGCATCAGTATGTCCAGAATTACAAGATCGGGTTTTTCCTCTCTTAGCTTCTTTATCCCCTCCTCTCCATCCTTCGCCATGATCGGCGTATAACCATTTTCTTCCAGAACGGTTGAAACAAATGTCCTTATATCAGGATCATCCTCAACATTGAGCACTTTTTTGGCCATAGCTAAACCTCCCTTCAACGTTTTTTATTTAAAATTGGAACTTCTTACTATATCAGACAACAAGCATAATTAAAAATTTGCCGGTTGCTTAATCCATATTTTTTAACCAATACCTGCCTCTACCAGATCTTTGTATGGCAAATACATGATAAATGTAGTCCCCTTGCCCAGTTCAGACTCAACGCTTACCCTGCCTCCGCTTTCTTTGACAATCTTCTCCGTCACAAGTAACCCGAGGCCTGTTCCCTTTTCCCCTTTCGTGCTGAAAAGGGCGGAAAAGATTTTCTCCTGGGCATCCTTATCCATGCCCATCCCATTATCTGTTACCTCGAATTTGATTTTATGGTCTTTCTGTAATTCCGTACTCACATTAACCTGCCATTGTTTTTTTGGTGTAGAATCAAAGATGCACGCATCAATGGCATTTGAAATCATGTTCAACATCGATCTGTGTATTGATTTGGGATCTATATATACCTCTCCTATCAAAGAATCAAGATGTTTTCTTATTTCAATATCATGCTCCCGGGCCTTTGATTCCATAAGGGAGCAAACCTCTTCAACTATCTCATCGGGGAAACAGGCCTCGGCCTCGGGTTTTCGCTCTTTTGAATATGTAAGAAGGTCAAGGACAAGATCTGATATCCTCCGCACATTCCTCTCAATCATGGACCATCCGTTTTTTATCTTATCTGTATTATTCTTGTCAAGCGCAACATTTAATACATAGGTTCCACCTTTAAGGCCGTTTAGGATATTTTTAATATAATGAGCAAGCCCTGCAACAGTTTGCCCTGTAGCAGCCAATCTCTCAGATTTAATCAATTCTTCCTGCAGTCTCTTTACCTCTCTTAGATCGCGAAAAAAACCAACGCTTCCTATAACCTCCTCATTCTCAGTGAGAATTGATCCGGAAAACCTTGTAGGGACAAACTTTCCATTCTTGGCAGCGATAGAGAGTTCTCGCCAGTCTGATAGATTAACGGTCCCTTGATTATTAAGTCCAGTTATAAACTCAGAGGCTAATTTCTCGGGAAGCAGTCTTCGAATGTTCATCTTTCTTATTATCTCATTCCTCATGTAGCCGAATATTTTTTCCGCACCATTATTATAGATGACGATATCCCCATTCTCATCGGTCGCCACAATAGCGTCATTAGAAGATGTAATAAGTTTATTTTGAAACTCTGATCTCCTCTTAACCTCTTCGGTGGCTATTCTAACCATATTCTCAAGGTCATCCGTGTAGGACTTTAATTTTCTCCTAATATTTATCCGTTCTTTTGCCCTCTTTAAGGCCACAAAAAGGGCCTCGTCCTTAATAGGCTTATTTAGAAAATCAGAGGCATCAAGTTTAAGGGTTTCTATAGCTGAATCCATATCACCATGCCCGGTTATCATTACAACCTCTGCATCGGGGTTTATCTTTTTGATCTTCTTTAATACCGTGATCCCATCCATGCCCGGCATCTTGATATCCGTTAGAACTATAGATGGCGACTCTCTTTTAAAAATCTCTATGCCCTCTTCGCCTGTTGCCGCCGTTGATACACTATATCCATCACTTGCAAGAGAAATAGATAAAACCTTTCTTATCCCTTCTTCATCGTCTATTATTAACAGTTTTGAAATATCCATATTCTCACTATTTTTTATTCTTACTGTTTAAGCTTATCATAGAACATCATTCTGCAAGGGGAAATTTTAATGTAAAGGTAGTGCCTTTATCCACCTCGCTTTCTACGTCAATTGTCCCGCCATAGTCGCTTATAATCCTATAACTGATACTCATCCCCAGTCCAGTGCCCTGCCCTACCTTTCTGGTGGTAAAGAAGGGTTCAAAAATTTTATCCATTACCTCTTGCGCAATACCTTTACCGGTATCAGACACTTTTATTACGATATGTTTGTCTGCAGGGAATGATTCGATCCTGAGCAGCCTTCTCCATTTTTTGTCTCCCAGCCTCATGCCCTTGTCATCCATGGCATACATTGCATTGGTAACTAAGTTTATAAAGACCTGCTCTAATCGATTATGATCCGCCATAATATATGGCGGATCAGGGCTGAGGTCCAATTCAACCTCTACCTGATGCACCCTTAGCTGCTGGCCCATCACCTTAAACACATCCTGAATAGGCTCGTTTACGTTTACCCTTGTCCTCGTAACATCAGATTGTCTGGCAAAATCCCTCATATGTTTAATTATCTTGGCCGCCCTGTCAACATGGCTTCCAATTTCCTCGGCCATACCCTTCAACTCAGTTTTAGAAACTTCCTGGTTCTTGCCGATCTTTTTCAAAAAGAAATCGCTGGCAATTTGGATCACATTTAAGGGCTGGGTCAGTTCATGGGCCATTCCAGATGCCAAAGTGCCAAGCGTGGCAAGTTTGCTTGCCTGCACTAACTGGGCCTCCTTTTCAACATTCTCGCTGATGTCTGTTGTAGTTGCTATCAGGCTATCCTTGCCTAAATGCACTGCATGACATGCCACAATATTTACATAAAAGGGCTCGCCGTTTTTCCTCACATGCCTTCTTTTAGCATAAAATCCACATTGATTGTTGGTAAGTTTTCTCAGCCCCTCCTCAAGGTCTTTATCCCTCTCTAATGATAAATCAAAAAATGTCTTTTTTGTAAATTCATCTCTTTCCTGTTGATAACAATCCAGGGCAGTTGCATTGACATCTATAATTTTAAATGTTTGCCTGTCCATAATAAAAAATGGGTTGGGGGCGCTATCAAAAAGGGTTTTATATTTCTCTTCAGACCTTTTCAGCTCCTCGTTAACCTCTGTAAGCTCGGTGGTCCTTTTCTCTACCCTTGCCTCCAATTCATCGTGGGCCTTCTGCAAGGCCTCCTGCGATTTCTTACGTTCCGTAATATCCCAAAGGGTCTGAATTGATCCTGTTATCTCTCCGCCGGCCCCCCTTATAGGCGCTGCTGTAAACAAAAGCCACTTACTCTCCCCTCCTATTTGAGGAAAAAATTGTTCAGCCTGATAGGCCCCTTCAATGAGTGCGGATTTTCTCCACTCATTGCCGTAATATTTCCTTATTTCCTCTTCTCCCAACTGATCAACAATAACATCGGCCATAAGGGGCCTTTTTTTCTGCCTGAAGGGCTTCCAATGTTTATCAGTGCCGACTATCTCATCTGCCTTATAGCCGGTCAATTTTTCACATGCAATATTCCAGTGAGTTACAATATGCTCCTTATTAATCACAAATGTCGGCAACGTGGATCCTTGAACAATCTGCGACAAGTCCCTTTGTCTTTCAACAAGTTCTTTCTCCACAGTCTGCAGATGCTCTGTTCTTTCCTCTACAATTTTAGAAAGGTGATTAGAAAAAAAATCAAACTCCCTTTCTATTTTATCCGATTCAGTCACATATTTTCTTATTTTTTCCTTGACCTTTTCCTTTGCTTCTTCTATTTGGAGAAAATCCCATACAGACATAGCCTCAAAATGATCGATTAGCCTTACCTGCTCTGGTTTCGTTGACTTTAGTTCCCCAAGAACCCTATTATTCCCTGTGAGCTCAATAATTAAATTAAGCCCTCTAATAGTGAGCAGGTCCCTAAAGTCTGTGGTTGTAAATATCCCCTTTAACTTTGCAAAAACCAAGCCCTCAGCCTTATTATTTATGTCAGCCACACCAATAATATTAAGCTTCCTGGAGGCTGAATGCCTTCCCTGGACTGTTTCAAGGAAGGCCTTGCAAACCCTGCCCCCGCCAACAATGGCCGTATTAGAATTTGATAGGATATCTTTCATCGTATATAGATTGGTAACGTTCCTCTCAGTAATATAATATCTTATCTGCCTCTAACATCAATCTACAGCTTTCATTTAAATCAATTGGGTCAATAAAATCCTCGATATTTGATTTATCTTCTATTTCCTTTGCAAACCCGTCAAGTACATGAAAAGTACCGCATGAAACTATTGAAATCCCCATTTTATCTTTCTCGAAACGGGCTAACTGCTCCAAATTATCCGGCAGTTTCTCCGCCTTCAGGCCTTCAAACTGGGAGGCAGTCAATTCTTTCACTTCCTTTGGCATGGTAAAGGTTGAAAGTACCCCTTTTTTTACCATCTCCATTCCATGAGGACCATACATTATAGTCACCTTTTTCACCTTATAGTATCTTCTCGATACCCAGGCAAGAGTATAGGCCGCAAAATGATTGTATTGCTTTTCATGCCCTGTATTTATGATAATTAGAACGTTATTTTCGACTGCCATGTTTTTGCCCCCTTTTTTTCTTGAAATTAATTTATATTCAGCGATTGAGTATATTCATCTTCAATTTTACTGTCAAGCTCATACCTTTTTATAACCTTGTTTAGATAATAGCCTGTGTGTGATTTTTTTATCCCTGCAATCTCCTCAGGGGTACCTGTCCCGACAATAAAACCTCCCATATCCCCGCCTTCCGGACCTAAATCAATTATAAAATCAGCGGATTTTATAATTTCCATATTATGCTCTATTACTACTACTGTATTTCCTGAATCAACAAGATGATTTAATGCCTCCAAAAGCTTCCTGATATCAGCAAAATGCAGCCCTGTAGTAGGCTCATCTAAGAGATACAATGTTCTTCCCGTGGCCCTCTTTCCCAGCTCCTTTGCCAGCTTCATCCTTTGTGCCTCACCTCCGGAAAGTGTAGTGGCGGACTGTCCAAGTTTTATATATCCAAGGCCAACGCTAAATAGGGCCTCAAATTTATTCTTTACCTGGGGAATGTTGGAAAAAAAAAGCATTGCCTCCTCAACTGTCATATCAAGTACATCTGCAATATTTTTGCCCCTGTATCGTATTTCAAGGGTATCTCGATTGTACCTTTGCCCTTTGCAAATATCACAGGTAACATACACATCCGGAAGGAAATGCATTTCTATTTTAATAATCCCATCACCCTTGCAGGCCTCGCATCTTCCACCATCGATATTAAAGCTAAAGCGTCCTGATTTATACCCCCTCATCTTAGACTCCGGCAGCATTGAAAAAAGTTTTCTAATATGTTCAAATACCCCTGTATATGTCGCTGGATTTGATCTGGGTGTTCTACCGATGGGGCTTTGGTCTATATTGAGAACCTTGTCCAAATATTCTACTCCAACCACCCTCTTCATCTTTCCAATTTCCCCTTTTGAATGATACAATTTTTGTGACAGGGCAGGGAACAGAATTTGGTTAATCAGGCTGCTTTTACCGGATCCCGACACCCCGGTAATACAGGTAAAAACCCTTAAGGGAATAGAGACATCAATAGATTTTAGATTATTCTCTGAGGCCCCTTCAATAGCTATCCTTTCTCTGCCCGTCTTCCTTCTTGCAGGGGGAACAGGGATGGAAAGACCGCCTGAGAGATACCGGCCGGTCAGTGATCTTTCATCCTTGACAATCTCATCAGGTGTTCCTGAAAACACTACTCGCCCACCTTGCTCTCCAGCACCTGGGCCCATATCTATTATATAATCAGCCGAACGCATAGTGTCGGGATCATGTTCTACAACGAGAACCGTATTGTCTAATTCCCTTAATTTTTTAAGAGTATCTATTAGTTTGCTGTTATCTCTTTGATGCAGTCCAATGCTCGGTTCATCTAAAACATAGAGAACCCCGGATAGACCTGAGCCGATTTGAGTTGCCAGCCTGATCCTCATCTCTTCGCCACCTGACAGGGTTGACGCAGGCCTGTCAAGAGAAAGATAGCTCAGGCCTATATTCTTTAAAAAGCCTAATCTCCTGATTATTTCTTTTAGGACTGGACTGCCGATTATTCCTTCTTTTTCCGTTAATTTTAATGCCTGAAAATATCTAAGTGCATTATCAATAGAATATGTTGTTATATCATATATTGATCTTCCGCCAATCTTGACTGCGAGGTTTTCTAAACGCAATCTTGCCCCATTGCATAAGGGACAGGTGCGTATATTCATGAACCTCTCTATCCATTCTCTGGAAAAAGAAGAGTCCGTCTCAGTGTATCTTCGTTTCAGATTTGGAATAACCCCTTCAAAGGGTTTTTCATAAGCATGGGAGCTGTTGCCTGCATTAAAACTAAATTTTATCTTCTCTTTTCCTGAACCATGGAGAAAAACCTTTTTAACACGTTCAGGCAGATCCATGAAGGGAATACTAATATCAACCTCATAGTGCCTTGCAATGGAATTCAGTGTCTGTTGAAAATATGCTGATTGTCTGTCCGCCCATGGTGCAATAGCCCCTTCCCTCAAGGAAAGGTCCGGATCAGGAACAATTAGGTCTGGGTCTAAATACATCGTTGCCCCAAGCCCCCCACACTCAGGACATGCGCCTGAGGGATTATTAAATGAAAACATCTGAGGGCTTAAGGGCGGAAAGCTGAAGCCGCATACAGGACACGACGCTGTCTGACTGAATAGATATTCTTTGTCCCCGATCAAATCAATAATAGCCAAACCACCTGACAAATTAAACGCCAGCTCTAAAGAGTCGGTAAGTCTCCTTCGAATGTTTTCCCTTACTACTAATCTATCAACAACTACCCTGACAGTATGTTTTTTCCCTTTATCCAATCTAATATCAGAATCAAGCAACACAGTGTCCCCATCAACCTGCACCCTTACAAAACCCTCCTTTCTTAAACCCTCGAACAGTTTTATATGCTCCCCCTTGCTATCCTTCAGCACAGGAGATAAAATCTGAATCCTACTCTCGCACTCAAATTTCATAACATGATCAACAACATGTTGAATACTTTGAGATGTTATAGGAATTCCGCAGTTTGGACAAAATGGATGGCCAATCCTGGAAAATAAAAGTCTTAGATAATCATATATCTCTGTAACCGTTCCTACTGTTGATCTTGGGTTTTTACTTGCTGATCTATGTTGAATAGAAATGGCAGGTGAAAGCCCCTCGATAGAATCAACATCCGGTTTATCCATTCTCTCCAGGAACTGCCTTGCATAGGTAGAAAGTGACTCAACATATCGTCTTTGTCCCTCGGCGTAGATTGTATCAAAGGCAAGGGTGGATTTACCAGACCCGGATAACCCGGTAATAACGATTAATTTATTCCTTGGGATATAAATATCTACATTCTTAAGATTATGCTCCCTGGCCCCTTTTATAACAATATCCCTTATAGGCATAATAGTTGTTTTTCTTTCTGAGTCCGAGCCTCGTTAAGTGGTCAAATAGTTGATCTTTTGTCCCTGTCTTTGGCCATAGTAGCAGCCATTTTTATGGCGGCTACAAGACTGGACGGATTAGCCTCCCCTTTACCAACAATGTCATAGGCTGTACCATGATCAACGGATGTTCTGATTATTGGAAGGCCTAAAGTGATATTTACTCCGTCAGAAAAATGTAATAATTTAAAGGGTATTAGACCTTGATCATGATACATGGCTATAACGGCATCAAATTTACCGTTAACTGCATGATAAAATATAGTGTCCGGCGGGAAGGGACCTTCTACAATCATGCCCTGCCTTCTACATTCCTCAACGGCCGGTTTTATAATATCACTCTCTTCTGTGCCAAATAGGCCGGATTCCCCGGCATGGGGATTTAATGCGGCAACAGCAACATGGGGCCTTGCAATATGAAAATCCCTCTTCAAAGCCCTGTGTGTTATGGAAATAGTTTTTGAGATTAATTCCCTGGTCAATTTTTGAGGCACTTCTTTTATTGCGCAATGTATGCTGACAAGTGACACCCTAAGCCTGTTGCCGGCAAGCATCATAACATAATCTCCGGTTCCTGTCAGATGTGCGAGAAGCTCTGTATGGCCATCATACCTATATCCAGCAAAGTGCATCACCTCTTTGCTAATTGGGCAGGTAACCATAGCTGATGTTTCCCCTTCTTTACATAAATTTGCCGCACCCAATATATAATTAACCATGGCCTTTGCCCTGCTTTTTGTTGGCTTGCCGGGCACAAGTGGATCGTCCTTTAAATGTGACAGGGACATAATATCAATAATTCCGTGTCTGCCGGAGGCCTCTGACGGCGATGATATTACATGAAATGAAGAAAAATGTATTTTTTCCCCTGCCTTTTTCAATACATCGATATCCCCTACAATAAAAGGTCTGCACGCCCGCTTAATGTCATCCCTTTGCAGGGCCTTAATGCATATTTCAGGTCCTATTCCAGCAGGGTCGCCCATGGTAATAGCTATAAGCGGGAGGTTACGCATAAACGATTCCCGATATTGTTTTATATTTTAACTTAATAATGATCACTTTATTTGTTGAAATCCACTTAACATAAACTGGACTGCAATTACCGCAAGGAGCATCCCCATAAGCCGGGTAAGAACCCTTATTCCTCCCAGTCCAATAGCCTTTATAATCCATTCACTGCTCCTGTGCCACAATTCCTAATTATCTCTTGCAAATCAATATCTTTGATCGTGTATTAGGTGTAATTAACACCTCAACGGAATTGAAATATTTCTTTAAAAAAGTTTTCTCATTTTTTAAAATCTCCTTTGCCTTTTTTACACCCATAGACAACAGTCTTAGATAAAAAAGCATTCTTATTAAAAAATTCTTAGGCACGTCGTGTTCCATCATAAGAAATGGTTTTCCATGCTTCAGCACCCTGACAATCTCTCGCAGACAATAATCCTGTGTCTCACCCTTTAATTCATAAAAGGCATGAGAGCAGGTAACTGAATCAAAAATCCCACCCTTAAACGGAAGATATGATACATCTGCCTGGATTAAAAAGATATTGTTATGCCCAACTATTTTTGACCTGCTAGCAGAAAGCATGCCAAAGGAAAAATCTACCCCTGCCACAATCCCCTCTTTCTTAACCATATCCCCTAAATGCGGCAAAAGTGACCCTGTTCCAGTGCAGATATCAAGTGTCATGCCCCCACGTTGGAGACCAACGTTTTCTGATAAAAATACCCGTGCATTTTCTCCTTTGTCAGCGGAATGAATAGAGATAAATTTATCATAAAAACGGGAGAAATAATCGTAATACCTTTGCCTGGACAACTTCATGGCAATATCCTTTAGTAAATAATGAATAAAGGTTCACAGAGAACTGTTAATTTTCAAAAAAGATAAGAGGCCCATTGTTTGGCTGTGTCTGCGATGTAGTTAGGCGGGAGATCTGTAACAACCCGGTTGTGACCAGGCAAAAGGATGTTAACCTCTAATTCGGCAAGCCTCAAAAGTGAGTTTTTCAGGTCGGAGCCATTCGCCCCATGCAAATCAAAGCGGCCAATTGCGTAGTCTGAATAGACCACATCTCCAGGGATAAGTATTTTTTCCAATTTATTATATAATCCAATACTTCCGGGGGAATGCCCTGGAATATATAGTACCTCCCAGTCCATATTGCCTAAATCAAAATGTTCTCCTCCCTGTAGTTTCTTATCAACATGGAATTTAAATGTATCTGGGCTGATATCATACTGAGCCATGCACATATTCTTGAACATTTCCATCCCATATACAATCTTATCATCACCATCTTCTAATGATTGCGCCTCATTTTCATGTACCCATAGTTCTGCCTGTGGAATGTTTTCTCTTATCTCAGAAAGGCAACCTATATGATCAAAATGGGTATGGGTCATAATAATCCTTTTAACTGAATTTAAATCAATGCCTGCATCAAGCATGGCATTAATTTTATAGTTCCCTTTGCCCATAAGACCGGCGTCAATGATTGAAAGATCATCTGATTCCGGCTTTCCAATCACGTACATGTGAGAATCCGGGATCATTTCGTCCTGTCCTTTGATAAAATAAACACCTTCGCTTATCCGGCTCATTAATAACTCCTTATTTGGCAAGTGAATAATTTCTTATTATGGTTTTATCAACAATTTCAAATTCTTTACTCTATATTAAATTCCGCCACCAAGAATGTGTGGTCAGAAGGCCTTTCCATTTGTCTTGGGCCAACATCTATCCATGCTCTATTTGATTTTTCAGCAAGGCATGATGTAGCCCATATATGATCAATTCTCCATCCAAGACCCCTCTTCAACGCGTAAGGAGCCCTGTAGTCCCAAAATGTATAGGCTCTTAAATCAGGGTTATGCATACGAAATACATCAACAAAGCCCCATGATTTAACGGCTGATAGGGCCTTATGTTCTTCAGGGTGAAACCCAATGCTGCCTGAAAGCTTTTCAGGGTCATACACATCTATAGACTCTGGTGCTACATTAAAATCTCCCACCCACAAAAGAGGCTCGCCGGGTTTAAAGTTTTTTGCAAAATAACCATTTAGCCTTTTAAACCAATTGAGTTTATATTTGAATTTTTCTGAATCAGGAGCAGTGCCTTGGGGTATATAGGTATTAACAATAGGCAAATCATGGATGTAAACAGTGACGATTCTCGGTTGTTCCTCAACATCCTCATCATCAAATCCAAAAAATACCTTTTCCGGTATAGACCTGCTAAGAACGGCAACACCGTTGTATGACTTCTGTCCCTTAAATGTACTATTATACCCTAAGCCTTGGAATGCCTCTATTGGAAAATCCTTATCCTGCACCTTTGTTTCCTGTATACACAGCACATCAGGCCTTTCATTCTTTAGCCAATCTTGAATTATAGGTAACCGAGCCCTTATTCCATTGGCATTAAAGCTTGCTATTTTCATCGTTCAGATCTCGTTAATTGGTTAAGTTGTTATTATTAGAATTCACACCCTTTACCAAAAATTGGACGTCTTATAGCTTTGTAAATAAATTCAGAATAAATAAGTACCGTATTACAAATAACTTTTCCACTATAAAAAGAGGTTTTATACGGCAAAAGCTCAATTTCCTGTCCAGCATATTCTAAATTTGACATCTAATTTTTTACTAAATCAGATGCTGATAGCAAACGATAGGACATCCGATTACAGCATTCAATTGAGGTCCTATTCCGAGCAGCTTGATATTGCCACAGATTTGTCGGACATTCAAGAAATCATCAAAAACATGGAAAAAAAACAAATGAAGTGGTGGGCTCCACTTACAGTCTGAGGACCCAACTTGAAGAGGCAACTGCCAAGGCCGCTTTTTTATTTTCAAAAGGTGTTACAGAAGAACAAGTATTGTTTTGAAAAAAGTTATTGCTTAGGCGCTTATATAACGTTAAGATACATACATTCTGATTTTCACGTATCTCACCTCACTTCCTTACAGAACGTATAGGGGGTAAAGCACTGGTAAATTAAAATCCTTATATGAAAGAAGGCAGGAAATGCTTAAAACAGGAATCGTTTTAGATAAAAGATATATTGACCATAGACCTGGTGATTTTCATCCGGAAAGTCCTAAGAGGCTTGAAACTATTTATGAGATGCTTAATGATGCGGATATGGTAAACAAACATAGCCATGTTCCTGTTAGAGAGGTGACGTTAGACGAATTATCATATATTCATTCTCAGGGTTATATCAGCACAGTCGCTGCTACTGCAGGCAAGCCCTACGGCTTTCTCGATGGTGACACACAAACATCCTCCGGCTCTTATTTAGCCGCACTGCTTGCTGCCGGAGGTCTTTGCAATGCCATAAAGATGGTAAACGATGGTGATTTAGATAATGCCTTTGGCCTTGTAAGACCACCGGGGCACCACGCTGAAAAAAGCAGCGGCAGGGGGTTCTGCCTGTTTAACAATGTGGCAATAGGCGCAGTATTTGCCCAAAAAAAACTGAATTTAAACAGGGTCCTGATCGCCGATTGGGATTTGCATCATGGCAATGGGACCCAGCATTCCTTTGAAAACGACCCCTCCGTTCTGTATTTTTCTACCCATCAATACCCATATTACCCTGGAAGTGGAAGCTTTAATGAAGTGGGAGAAGGCGCCGGAGAGGGCTTTACCGTTAATGTGCCCCTTTCAACAGGTTATGGAGATGCAGAATATATTGCCATATATAATCAAATTCTCAGGCCTATAGCCCTGGAGTTTAAGCCTGATTTGGTGCTTGTATCAGTTGGTTTTGATATATATAGGGACGACCCCTTAGGCGGCATGAACGTTACACCTGAAGGATTTGCCGGTCTTACACGTATACTCATGGAGGTAGCCGGATCTACATGCAATGGAAAACTAATTTTGACCCTTGAAGGCGGTTACAACCTAAAAGGGCTCAGGGATTCGGTTAAGGCCATTCTGAAGGAATTAAGGGGGGAATCAACAATAAAAGACAAAGATTGGTCAGGCATGGAAAATGAGGCAATGCTCTTTCCAGTGATCGACAGGGCAAAAAATATTCACAGGAGATATTGGAAGCTTTGAAATTGGAAATTGGAAATTGGAAACTTGATGAACTCGTAAAAAGTCGTCATTCCTGTGAAAACCGTAGCCCAGATAATCTGCAACTGCTTGAAAAGACTGGATTCCGGCTTTCGCCGGAATGACGGAAAGCGGTATTTCAGGACTCTTTACGAGACCACCCAATTTAAAAGGATTAAAGATTCTCTCTGATATATTCTACGGCATTCCTAAATATTGAAATGCCTTCACCTTCTTCCTTTTCAATACTTTTATTTATCCTGGACATTTTCTCTCTTTTTAAAACCCATTCCGGATGGTTTGT
>CAYSWP010000022.1:0-13548 GCA_964434795.1 uncultured Desulfobacteraceae bacterium
GAAATAAGAAACCAACAATCTTCGATAACTTTAGGGATTTTTTGAATTGAAAATAGATCTTAAACGTATAGCAGAGTTAGTAGGGGGAACTGTTTTAGGAGATGACAAGCTTCTGATAAAAGGAATCAGTTCTCTTGCCTTGGCAGGTGAGGGTGATATATCATTTTTTACAGGGTCTCGACTGAAAGATCAAATTAAGGAAACAAAGGCATCTGCTTTAATTGTAAGAGAGGCCGGCAATATATATAAAGGATCCCAGATAATAGTTAGAGACCCTTATCTTGCTTATGCAAAGGTAGCGGCAATGTTTGCTCCACCTGTACCAAGGTTTGACGGAATTAGTGAAAAGGGAATAATTGAACAAGATGCAAAGATAGGCAAAGATGTTTCCCTATATCCTTTTGTATATGTTGGCCGGAAATCCCTGATAGGCAATCATGTCACGCTTTTCCCAGGCGTATACATAGGCAATAGGGCAGAAATTGGTGATGGAACCGTAGTATACCCTAACGTAACTATAATGCCCGATTGTATTATTGGGAAAAATGTAATTATCCATGGTGGGACGGTTATAGGGAGTGATGGATTTGGATACGCAAGAGATGGTGATGTAAGCATAAAAATACCGCAGGTGGGAATTGTCGAAATAGAGGATGAGGTTGAGATTGGGGCGAATAATACTATAGACAGGGCCGCCATTGGAAAAACAATTATACGAAGGGGTGTAAAGACTGACAACCTTGTTCAAATCGGCCATAATGTGGTTGTTGGTGAAAATACCGTTATTGTTGCTCAGGTAGGAATTGCAGGAAGTACAAAGATAGGAAAAAATGTGATTATAGGTGGACAGGTGGGATTTGCAGATCATGTAGAAGTAGGTGACAGGGTAATGATTGGAGCAAAATCCGGTGTGTCACATTCTATTCCGGCAGGCGAAGTTGTATCAGGTATTCCAACAATGCCTCATCGCCTATGGCTTAAGACCAGGGGAATTATAAAGAAGCTGCCTTTGTACCTGGAAAGGATAAAAACACTCGAAAATAAGGTCAAAGATTTGGAAGAAAAACTTAAATAGGAGAAAAATGGATAATGGATTTACCCCTTGTTTATAAGGATATTATAAAAATTCTTCCACACAGGTATCCGTTTTTACTTGTAGATTCTATTACAGAACTTGAATTAGGAGAAAGTATAGTAGGAATAAAAAATGTTACTATTAATGAGCCATTCTTTCAGGGTCATTTTCCTGGAAACCCAATCATGCCTGGAGTTTTGGTGGTAGAAGCAATGGCGCAAATAGGAGGGATACTTGCCCGACTATCTGTCCCGGAAACATTAGAAAGTAAAAAGGGTAATGCCATATACTTTGCTGCTATTGACAAGGTAAAATTTAGAAAACCAATTGTTCCTGGTGACCAAATCATCTTTGAGCTCAGTCCCATAAGAAAAGGAAGTAGAATATGGAAAATGAGGGGAAAGGCGATGGTAAATAATGTAATAGCGGCTGAAGCAGAATTAGTAGCTGCAATAGGTTGAGGTTGAAAAAATGGGAATAAATATTCACCCATCTGCAGACGTATCCTCTAAGGCAAAATTAGATGACGGAGTTAAGGTTGGCCCGTTCTCAATAATAGGGGAAAATGTAACCATTGGGAGAGATACGGATATCGGCTCCCATGTTGTTATAGAGGGGAATACAGTGATCGGGGAAAAAAACAGGGTGTACCCCTTTGTTTCCCTTGGCTTGCCTCCTCAGGACATCCACTATAAAGGTGAGGACACTAAGCTTATTATTGAGAATGAAAACATATTAAGGGAGTTTGTGACTGTTAATCGGGCTACTGCCAAACAAGATAGAGTAACTAAGATTGGAAGCAAAAATTACATCATGGCATATGCACATATAGCCCATGATTGCACTTTAGGTAATTCTATTGTAATGTCAAATGCTGCGACACTTGGGGGCCATATAGAGATAGGTGATCATGCCATCATAGGTGGTTTGGTGGCTATACATCAGTTTGTTAGAATAGGTATATACGCCTTTATAGGGGGAAAATCTGCAATAGTAAAAGATATCCCCCCCTTTATGATGGCAGCCGGCGACAGGGCAAAATTGTACGGACTAAACCAGACAGGCCTTAAAAGGGAAGGTTTTTCAAGTGAAAAGATAGAGATGCTAAAAAAAGCCTATAAAATTATATGGCGCAGTCACAGTCGCCTTAATAATGCAATTGAAAAGGTGAAAAGTGAAATGCCGCCCTTTGAGGAACTGGATATTTTACTTAAGTTCCTGATCAACTCAAAAAGGGGTATTCTTAAGTAGTCAGCGAGTAAATAATATGGGCATAAAGGATACGGCCAGCGAGCAATATGATAAAATAGGGCTTATTGCAGGGAGCGGTAAGTTCCCCATTTTAATAGCTGAAACAGCCAAGGAGAAAGGCTTACAGGTAATTGCCGTAGCCCACA
This sequence comes from uncultured Desulfobacteraceae bacterium, assembly GCA_964434795.1. Classification (GTDB taxonomy): domain Bacteria; phylum Desulfobacterota; class DSM-4660; order Desulfatiglandales; family B25-G16; genus M55B121. Next base: position 2,473 of record CAYSWP010000022.1, read on the forward strand.
AGGGAGAAACAGACCCGGAACTGGCGAAAAAAGCTGATGAGATTACCTGGATAAGTCTTGGGCAATTTGGTCGTTTACTTGACGCCTTTAAATCAAGCGGAGTCCATAAGGTTTTAATGGCAGGCGGTATCACTAAGGCAAATATGTTTAAAAACCTTAAACCGGACCTGAGGGGACTGGCAATAGCTGGAAAGTTATTGATATTCCATGATGATGATATTTTAAGGACCGTGGCCGGCGAGCTTGAGAAAGAAGGGATAAGTGTTGTTAGCTCTGCCGTATATCTTCCAGAGCTGTTAGCGCCGGATGGTTGTTTTACAAAAAGAAAGCCAAGCAAAGAGGAGATGACGGACATTGAATTTGGCTGGAAGATGGCCAAAGAATTAGGCCGTTTGGATGTTGGGCATTGTGTTGTTGTCAAGAGAAAAACAGTGTTAGCATTAGAGGCCATTGACGGCACTGATAAGACGATACTCAGGGGCGGGGAGTTGGCCCATAAGGGTGCGGTAGTTATCAAGGTCTGTAAACCTGATCAGGATCTCAGATTTGACCTTCCTGCCGTTGGACTTAGCACTATCAAGACTATGTCAATGGTCAAGGCATCTGCCTTGGCAATTGAATCCGGAAAAACCCTTATCTTTGATAAAGAGGCAATGATAAAATTGGCAAATGACAAGGGCATATCCATTGTCTCAAGATAAGTAAATGAATAATAAACTGAGACGTCATAGAAATAAAAGGATTTGTTATTAAGTGAAAAAATTAAGATTCGGTGTTGTAGGAGTAGGCTATATAGGCGCACTGCATGCACAGAAGTATGCTGCCATGGAGGATATTGATTTAGCCGGACTGGCGGACATTGATTTTAAAAGGGCAAAGGAAATGGCCGCCAAGTATAACACCAAGGCTTACAGTAGTCATACCGAGCTTCTGCGGAATGTTGATGGGGTTAGCCTGGCAGTCCCAACAATATCCCATTTCGAGATTGCCCGTGACATTCTGAATCACGGAACACATCTGTTAATTGAAAAGCCAATCACCCTTTCAGTAAGGGATGCTGATAATTTAATAAAATTGGCAAATGATAATAATATTATTCTCCAGACAGGGCATATAGAACGATTTAACCCTGCAATAGTAAAAATGAAGCAGTTTCTTTCCACACCTATCTACATAGAATCTCAACGACTAAGTTCTTTTACTAAGAGAGGCACGGATGTAGATGTGGTTTTAGATCTAATGATTCACGATTTAGATATAATACTGCATATAGTAAATTCAGACATCAAAGAGATAGATGCCTTTGGTGCGCCTATAATGAGTGACAGGATAGATATTGCTAACGTTAAAATAACTTTTTCCAATGGAACCATTGCAAATCTAACGGCCAACAGGTATTCTCATGAATCCATTAGAACGATACGAGTTCTTCAATTAGATAATTATATTTCAGTTGATTATAGCAAAAGAAAACTTAGCATAACTAAGATTAAAAAAAATGGAAAAAATTTTGATCAATTTTCCTCCGATTCCTATAAAGAAAACAGCTTTCCGGATAGTGACCCTCTATCAGACCAGATTAAATCTTTTATAGATTCCATAAAAAACGGTACAGAGCCCAAGGTTTCAGGAGTTGATGGGAGAAATGCACTTTCTGCAGCCCTCTCTATTGTTGACCAGATAGAAAAAAAATATTCCCAACTGCATCCTCAAGAATAATTTCTCTGTCTTCATGAAACAGGTAAACGATGAACCCTGCATATAAATATTAGGACGGAATTAAAAAGCTGTTTTATTTATGGATAAGAAACAAATTTTTATGCAAAAAGCTAAACGCATAATGATTTCTGCGGGCGAGGCCTCGGGAGATATTTATGGGGCGTATCTAACAAGGGCAATAAAGGATATATCGCCTAATGTTAAATTCTTCGGAATTGGGGGCCAAGAAATGGAGAACGCCGGGGTAAAGATTATTCATCAATCTTCGCTTATGGCAGTTGTAGGGCTCACGGAAGTTATATATAAAAGCAGGTATATCCTTAAGGCCTTGAAGGAAATGAAGAAGATTCTATCTGTTAGCCCTCCGGATCTTTTAATACTTATTGATTATCCAGGATTTAATCTTAATTTAGCTAAAAGCGCCCATGCCCTTAGGATACCAGTGTTTTATTATATCCCGCCTCAACTATGGGCATGGTGGAAAAGGAGGGTTAATAAGTTATCAAACAGGGTAGACCAATTGGCTGTTATTTTGCCGTTCGAAAAGGAATTCTACCAGAGATATGGTATAGCAGTAGAATATGTTGGCCACCCACTTCTTGATATGCCTTTACCTGCGGAAGATAAAAGAGAAATCAGAAAAAAGTTGGGCATTGATAATAAAAAGAGGCCAGTCCTTGGATTACTTCCTGGCAGCAGATCTGAGGAGATTGCCAGACATATGCCTATCATGATTGATGCAGCTAAAATAATATCACGTATTTATCCTGATTTACAGTGCGTTTTACCATTAGCATCCACTGTTAAAGAGAAGATGATAAGATGCTATGTTGAAAATTCAGATTTGGATGTTACTATTGAAACGCTTGACACAAAGGCACTACTTAAAATATGCGATATGGCCTTTATCGCATCAGGCACTGCTACATTAGAGGCGGCAATAACCGGAACACCTATGGTGATAGTTTACAAAGTTTCCCCTATGAGCTATTTTTTAGGCCGGCTTTTTGTAAATGTGTCAAATATTGGCCTTGTAAACTTAGTTGCCGATAAAACAGTGGTTCCGGAATTAATTCAAGGTAATGCAACAGCAGAAAACTTGGCGGAGCAGGGCATGAGTATTTTAAAAAATAGCAGTGTGAGGACAGAAATAAAAAAGGAGCTAACGCTGGTAAAGGCAAAACTGGGTGACGGTGGAGCATCAATTAAGACCGCATATATAGCAGCAGAGATGATGGGGCTCTCTCGCAATGAGTAAGCGGTAAGCAGCATGAAGCAGGCAGAAGAAAACAATCAGCAAAGAGCAACAAAAATATGGCTGAAACAATACTTATAATAGATGATGAGCCCAACATAATTCAATCCTTGCAGGGCATACTTATTGACGAGGGATTTTCAGTAATCACTGCAGATGGAGGATTGAAGGCCCTTGATATAATTAAGGAGACTATCCCGGATTTGATAATATTAGACATTTGGATGCCTGATATAGATGGGATAGAAACCCTCACCAGAATCAGGGAACTCTACCCGACAGTACCGGTAATTATGATATCAGGTCATGGAACCATTGAAACTGCTGTTAAGGCAACAAAATTAGGGGCTTATGATTTTATAGAAAAACCCCTTTCCTTAGACAAGGTTTTATTAGCAGCAAATAATGCATTGAATTACAATAGGCTTGAAACAGAACTTGATCTTTTCAGGGAGAAGGAGCGTCAAAAGCATCAAATTACAGGTCATAGCAGGGTTATTAATGAATTAAGGAAACAAATAGAGCTGGTTGCCCCAACTGATGCATGGGTCCTTATTGTTGGAGAAAATGGAACCGGTAAGGAATTAGTTGCTCATACAATACACAGATTAAGCAAGAGAAATACCAAACCCTTAATAGAGGTAAATTGTGCTGCCATACCGGACGATTTAATTGAATCAGAGCTCTTTGGGCACGAAAAAGGGGCGTTTACCGGGGCTACGACAATGAAAAGGGGGAAATTTGATCAGGCTAATGATGGAATGTTATTTTTAGATGAGATTGGAGATATGAGCCTGAAGGCGCAATCAAAGGTTCTGCGTATTCTTCAGGAACAGAGGTTTGAACGGGTAGGCGGAAACAGAACAATCAGGGTAAATGTAAGGGTTATTGCAGCCACAAACAAGAATTTAGAGGATGAGATGAAGAAGGGTTTATTCAGGGAAGACCTTTACTTTCGCCTAAACGTTATACCAATAAGGGTTGCCCCCTTAAGGGATAGAACAGATGACATACCTGAGTTAGTAGATGAATTTCTTGATGAATTTTCCCGCGAAATAAAAAAGGAACGTAAATATTTGAGTCCTGATGCACTGGAACTTTTGAAGAAATACAGTTGGCCGGGCAATGTAAGGGAAATTAAGAATCTTATGGAAAGGCTGGCTATTATGTGCCCGGAAAAGGTAATAGAAACAAAAGACATACCTTTCCCTTACAATACACGGAAGATTGAGGACAGCAAGTTTGAGGATTTTTCTTCCTTTGAAACCCTGAAGGAGGCCAGGGAGATTATAGAGAAAACTTTTATTGCCGGAAAATTAGAACAATATGGAGGGAATATTAGTAAGACGGCTGAGGCTATTGGGGTAGAACGAAGCAATCTTCACAAAAAGATTAAGGCCTACGGGCTTTAAGCCGAATACTGGGTATCCGAAATTTGAAACTGGAAACTCGAAATTAGATAATGCATTTACATGGTAACAGCCAATAAAAAGTGGCGGAAGAAAATTCTTTCTGCCCCGCAACTGTTATTAAGGTAAAAAATGGTTACCACTATTTATTGAGCTGATATTAATTTATTTCGTAGTTAATCACTCAATGCTTCGTATATCTTTGCCCACAGCTCTTCTTTTCCTTGCCTTGTTTTTGATGAAAATTTAATAAATTGATCGATATTTTTAACTGCAGGGTGATCGGAAATCAGATTAACCTGACGGTTTGCCTCACTCTTTGATAATTTATCAATCTTAGTAATTACAATAATTATTTTTATCTGAATAGCCTTTAGCCAGGTTATAAGATCTATGTCGCTTTCCTGCACGCCTCGCCTTATATCTATAATCACAACAACTGCTTTTAGGCTGGATCTATTTTTAAGGTATTCCTCAATTAAGCGTTTCCATTTCCGCTTTACATGTAACGGAACTCCTGCATAACCATAACCGGGAAGATCCGCTAAATAAATGTCTCCACCAACGGAATAAAAATTAATAGACCTGGTCCTGCCTGGTTGGGAGCTCGTTCTGGCAATGCTCCGACGATTTACAAGTGTATTTATAAGGGAGGATTTTCCTACATTTGACCTTCCTGCAAAGGCAATTTCCGGTCTTTCAGGATCTGGGAATTGTTCGGCACGAAAAGCGCTATTTAATAAGGAGACGTCCATTATATGATGATCTCGTAAAAATCCTTTTTATAAGTTTATCCTCATCTATTTTTCAGAAAATTTTCTATCCTGTTAAGTCCTTCAGTGATATTTTTTAGAGAGTTAGCGTAGGAAAAGCGCAGATACCCTTCGGCATTTCCCCCAAAATCAATTCCAGGTGCAACTGCCACACCGGCCTTTTCAAGCATTTCAAATGATAGATCGTAAGAGTTGGCAGAGATATGTTTTGCCTTTGCCAGAATGTAAAATGCCCCAACAGGATCAACACCTATCCCAAACCCAAGCTCTCTAAGCCTTTTAATCATGTAGCCCCTTCTTGTGTTGTAAGTTGCTTTCATATTTTCAACATCAGGTTGCGCCTTGGTTAAGGCGGCTATGCCTGCCCATTGAGAGATACTTGTAGCGGAAATAAAGAAATTCTGTTGCATTTTTTGCATGGGTCTGACGAATTCAGGCGGAGCTATTACATAGCCAAGTCGCCATCCAGTCATTGCATAGGCCTTGGAAAAACCGTTCAAGATAAAGGCCTTATCTGTGTATTCTAAAATTGAGCGCTCTCTACCTTCATATACAAGGCCGTGATAAATCTCATCAGAAATAATGTATGTTCCAAGATCAGCTATTCTTTGCATCCTATCAGGGGAAAGAAGATTGCCTGTTGGATTTGATGGAGAATTAATAAGCACTCCCTTTGTTTCCGTGGAAATAATTTTAGCAATATCTTCCGGTCTATATTGAAATCCGTCTTCTTCCTTGGTTTTTATATATGCACACCTTCCGCCGGCATAATTGATTATATTGGGATAACAAGGGTAACAAGGGTCAGAAAGAATAATTTCCTCTTTAGGTTCTAAAAGGGCGGAAAAAATCAATAACATGGCTGGTGATGTGCCGGAGGTTACTATGACCTGATCATAATTTATTTGAACCCCGTAAGATTCTATGTAATGTTTGCAGATGGCTTCTCTCAGCTCAGGGATCCCAAGACTGTGAGTATAGTGTGTTTTTCCAGCTTTGATTGCCTGGGTACCTGCATCTCTAATGCATTGAGGGGTATCAAAGTCCGGCTCACCTATCTCAAGGTGAATGATGTTTCTTCCCTCTCGCTCAAGGCTATTAGCTTTTTCAAGCACATCCATGACGATGAAGGAGCGGAATTCTTCAGCCCTTTTTGAAACTGTCATATCTTTGATTTATCCTCCTCTCCTATTCTGCTATATAAACTTCGTGAACCCTGATTAAATAACCTTATTCAATGGGTATTCAATTATGCCTTTGGCACCTTTGCCTATAAGTTGAGGAATTAAGTCTCTTACTTTTTCTCGGTTTATCATTACCTCAACAGAGAGCCAATCTGACTGCAAGAGATTTGCTACTGTTGGCGAGGTTATACTTGGAAGTACCTTTATAATATCTTGTAATTGTTTTTCAGGCACATTCATCTTTAAACCTACCATATTTTCTGCTTTTAATGCACCATTAAAGAGTAAGACAATCTGCTCAATCTTGCGTCTTTTCCACGGGTCTTTCCATGAGTTTTTATTTGCGATCAATATAGTATTTGATTGCATTAATTCATGTATGATCTTCAAGCCATGGGCCCTTATGGTGCTACCTGTCTCGGTTACTTCAACTATGGCATCTGCTAATCCTGTTACAACCTTTGCCTCAGTTGTTCCCCAGGAAAATGAAACATTTACGTCTATTTTCCTTTGGGCGAAATATTTTTTTGTGAAATTTACCATTTCTGTTGCGATCTTTTTACCATTCAGATCGGACAACTCTTTAATGTCAGAATCACCTGCTACTGCCAAAACCCACCGGGCAGGATTTTGACTTGCCTTGGAATATAGTAGGTCAGCAACTGTTACAACATCTGATTCATTCTCCTCTGTCCAATCCCTCCCGGTTAGACCTGCATCAATGTTTCCATTTTCAACATGAACAGACATTTCCTGAGCCCTTAAAAGGGAACATTTCATATCGTTATCATTGATTTCAGGAAAATAACTCCTTGCAGCAGTGGAAATTTTCCAACCGGATTTTTCAAATAACCTTAGAGTCGCTTTTTCTAAGCTCCCTTGTGGTATGCCGAATTTAAGTAAGTTCATTTTTTATACACCTCATCAGGGTTAAATATTTTTTTTCCTATTATTGACTTCTCTCCATTGCTATCAATTTTGTTATGAAAGCAACTCTCGTACCCAAGGTGACATGCGGCCCCGCCTACTTGTTCTATCTTGATAAGGATGGTGTCGTAGTCACAGTCTACAAAAACTTCTTTTACAATTTGTATATTTCCGGATGTTTCCCCTTTGTGCCAGATTTCTTTACGGGAGCGGCTCCAATAGTGTGCCTCCCCAGTCTTAAGAGTTAACAGCCAGGAGTCCTTATTTATATAAGCCAGCATCAAAACTTTGCCGGTCTTGCAATCCTGGGCAATGGCCGGTAAAAGACCATTGCCTTTTTTAAAATCTAATTTAACCATGCTCTGTACCTCAATACTGTTTTTTGTGCCCATGAATTTATATCAAAATTTATCCGCTTTAACGAAAAAAGTAAGATGTTTATATACAAAAAATATAAAATTGTCCATAATGATTTTTAAAATAATTTATGCTATAGATCCTGAATGGTAGTATTACTTATATTAACATACAAAGGGTATAATTATGGCAGAGCATATAGTGAGAGAAACAAATTTTGAAACCTTGCAATTGGTAACTCGTGGAAAGGTTAGGGACATTTATAATGTGGGAAATAACCTGCTTATAGTTGCTACAGATCGTATATCTGCATTTGATGTAGTGATGGATGATCCTGTTCCGGACAAAGGAAAGATCCTAACCAGGATATCCAATTTCTGGTTTGAAAGCCTGTCTTCCATTATTGACAATCATCTAATCAGTGTTAACCCAGATGAGTATCCCAATGAATGCAGGCCCTACAAAGAATTCCTTATAGGACGGAGCATGCTTGTACATAAGGCCAAACCACTTCCAGTGGAATGTATCGTAAGGGGTTATGTTTCCGGGTCCGGGTGGCTTGAATACAGGAAAAAAGGAAGCATTTCAGGGGTACCTTTACCTAAAGGGCTGGAAGAATCATCCAAATTACCGGAGGTAATATTCACACCATCAACCAAAGGCGCCCCAGGAATCCATGATGAAAATATTTCCTTTGATGATGTTGTGCAACTGACTGATGAAAAAACAGCAAAAATTATAAAAGAAGCAAGCTTAAGGCTTTATGAGGCAGGGAGAGATTTGGCAAAAAGCAATGGTATTATTATTGCCGACACCAAATTTGAATTCGGCGTTGTAAATGACGGAATTATACTTATTGATGAGGTGTTGACCCCTGATTCATCAAGGTTCTGGCCAGCCGATGAATTCAAGCCAGGTGGACCCCAGAAAAGTTTTGATAAACAGTTTTTAAGAGATTATCTGAACGGCCTTGATTGGCAAAAACAGCCGCCCCCGCCAAAACTACCGGCTGATATAATTCAAGTTACAAGGCAAAAATATATGGAGGTCCTCAAGAGACTGACAGGTGAAGGAATTTAATAGATAGGTCCTGATAGGAACGGTAGAAGACACTTTTCCTGCACTCAAAGACTTTTTTTGATATTATGAAACTATTTCAGCAACAGACACAGATGGTTATTGTGGAAAAATTTCTATCATGAGACCTATAGCCTCTTTTTTAGTACCTGCATACAATGAGGAACGGCACATTGGTAAATGCGTTGATTCATTAATTGCTCAAACAGTTCCTGATTTTGAGGTTATTATCGTAGATGACGGCTCTACAGACAACACCCCGGCAATTTTAAGAAATTATAAGGATAGTCGTATTAGGGTGTACAGGCAAAATAATTTGGGACGCGCAGAGGCAAGAAACAGGGCCCTTTGTTTGAGCAAGGGAGAGTATATAGCATTACAGGATGCAGATGACTGGTCAGAGCCTGATCGATTAGAAAGGCAGCTATATCTGGCTGAAAATGCTCATGGGAGACCAGTCGTAGGTTCAGGTCTGATATTGCATTTTGAGGGAAATACAAAGGCTAAAATCAAGAATGTCCCGGAAACAAATGACAAGATTAGAAAAATTATGGGACGTCGAATATTTAGGCAAGCCTTTAATCCGGCCACAATGCTGAGTTTAAGGAAGAAAATAATTGATATTGGAGGCTGGCGCACAAAATTTATAATCGCCGGAGAAGATGGTGACTTATTGAGCAGGCTTTACGAAGAAAAGGATGTTATTTTTTTAAACTCTCCCAAACCACTTTATCACTACCTTCAAAATGAAGGTAGTATTACTAACAAATTTAATATAACAATACCTCAACAGATGTTTATGCGATATTGCGAAAGGGTTAGGAGAAGAGGGGGAACCGAGCCAAGAAATTATGAAAAATATATGGCCCTTATGATGAAAGGAACAGCCAATAAGTTTCTGTATAAAATAGAATATATTTCACGATGGTTAAGGATTTATTTGAGAAGGTATTGATACAAGAATTGAAACTGGAAACTAGAAACTTAAAACTCGATGATGGTTAAAGTAATTGAAGGTGTTCATTGCGTATAGTAATATATAGCATAAACTATGCTCCAGAACTAATCGGAATCGGCAAATATAATGGTGAAATGGCAGAATGGCTGTCCTCACGTGGTCATGATGTACATGTGGTTACAGCTCAGCCCTATTATCCGGATTGGAAAGTAAAGGAGGGATACTTTGCCTGCCGATATAAATATGAAAAACGCAAGAATGTAAAAATTTGGCGTTGTCCTCTATGGGTGCCTTCCAGGCCGACAAGTGTAAAAAGGTTGTTACACCTTGCAAGTTTTGCAATAAGCAGTTTGCCGGTGATTTTGCTGCAATCTATCTGGAAACCTGACATAATATTAGTGATTGAACCACCATTTTTTTGTGCCCCCCAGGCTTTACTCGCATCCCGTTTATGTGGAGCAAAGACATTCTTACATGTGCAAGATTTTGAGATAGACGCCGCATTTTCCTTGGGTTTGTTAAGCAATAAGTCATTACATCTGATTGCCGGGCTTCTTGAAAGCCTCGTTATAAAGGCATTTAATCATGTTTCCGCCATATCATCAAATATGGTAAAAAGGCTTTGGGAGAAGGGGATATCTGAATCAAAAACCACTTTGTTTCCCAACTGGGTGGATACAAAAAATATATTCCCGTTAAAAAATTCCAAAAAAATACGTAAGCATTTTGGCATACCCTGTGATAAAATAGTTGCGCTATATTCGGGAAATATGGGAGAGAAGCAAGGCTTGCATATATTAATAAAGGCAGCTCGAAGACTTATCTCCTATCCCAAGATTCATTTTATCCTTTGTGGTGAAGGTGCAGTTCTGAGAAATTTAAAATCAGCGGCCGCAAATTTGCCGAATCTATGCTTCTTACCGTTACAGCAAATGGATATGTTAAACTCTCTGTTAAATCTTGCAGATATACATTTATTGCCCCAAAAACAAGATTTATCTAACCTGATAATGCCCTCAAAATTGACCGGAATGTTGGCCTCAGGAAGGCCTGTGGTTTCCATAACTGAGCCAGGCACTGACGTCGCAGAAATTGTACGGACTTGTGGGATAATAATTCCACCGGGGGATGAAAAATCCCTTATTGATGGGTTAATCCGGCTAACTGAAAACCCTGCAAAACGACATATGCTTGGAAAGGCTGCCAGGACCTTTGCAGTAAAAAATCTGGATAAGGAAAAGATATTAAGGAAATTTGAGAGCCTTTTAATGAAACATATTAAAGGTTAACAGTTATTACAGACCTCGTAATTCATAGCGTATAATGGTGTAATATTTTGGACACAAACCTCTGTTTCCAACCCAGGAGTTGGGTTAAAAGGTTCACTCCGCCACAAGAACGGCGGATAAAGGTTCAG
>CAYSWP010000023.1:0-8809 GCA_964434795.1 uncultured Desulfobacteraceae bacterium
GATTTGAGAAAAAATTACTATTCTCGGACAGCCTCCTAGGTAGATAATTTTTATCAGCTCAATAAACGGCAGTAACCATTCATTGAGCTGATAATAGTTGTTTATTCGATTTCTAAGTTTTCTCCCTTTGACATATAAATAAATAGTTGATATAAGCTTGACATTGGAAGTGGAAAGCTCACTGGTGGGGCTCCCGGACTTCAAATCCGGTGTGCTGGGCTAATACCCTGGCAGGTGGGTTCGATTCCCATGCACTTCCGCCAGTTTCTTCCACCTTGAATTTTCTCCTTGCTATCTATTTCTTACGTTGACCTCGTAGCCCTTACCCTCTAATTCTTCTATCATCTCTTTGACGTTGTCAGTGTCTACATGAACAACTATGTCCCTTTTGCTTGTTTCTGTAGAAACTATCATGTGAAGGGTTAAAATATTCATACCTTTTATAGATGTTGCCTGGCATATATCCTGTAGGATTGTTTTATCATGATCACCCATAACCTCAACCCTTGTGCCCGGCATACCTATACCGAGAGTAGGGTTGGCAACCTTATAGAAAAAATCATTTGTAGTTACAATTCCCACCAACCGTTCACCTTCCACTACAAGCAATGCCCCAACTTTGTTTTCCTGAGCCAATGCAAGTGATTTTTCAACAGTCATTTCCGGCGGTACAGTGACTATATTTTTCTCCATAATATCTTTTACTGTTGTGTTTCCAAGAAGATAGCCGATCTCCCAGACGCTAAGAGATGTTGCCTTTGAAGGCGTATAAGCCTCTAACCTGTGTTCAGTAACAACACCTATCAGTTTCCCTTTTTCTACTACAGGCAAACGGCGAATTTTGTGGGCATCCATAATTTTTTTTGCATCTGCTATTGAAGTATTCCCTGTAATAGAAACAACATTCATTGTCATGACATCCCTTACTAACATTATATGCCTCCTTTTTTTAAGTTTTTATCATTTTAGAAAATCGTTAAATAACTATCACATAAAGCCGCAAAAGTACACAAAATAAGAAATATCGAAAAATTTTTAAAAAATACCTTGGAAAAAAAACTGATTTGATTTAAATATAATGCAGGAGTCATATTATGATTAAATTAGTACTTATCCGACATGGTCAAAGCGTATGGAATCTGGAGAACATATTTACAGGGTGGACAGACGTGGATCTTTCAGAAACCGGTGTTAAAGAGGCAAGGCATGCAGCAAAGGAGCTTATAAATGAACATTATACATTTGATTGTGCATACACCTCTGTCCTCAAAAGGGCGATTAAAACGCTATGGATTGTTCTGGAGGAAATGGATCTAATGTGGATCCCTGTATATAGGACCTGGAGGCTAAATGAAAGACATTATGGCGCACTCCAGGGACTTAACAAATCAGAAATTGCCTCCAAACACGGAGCGGACCAGGTTCTTTTGTGGAGACGCAGCTATGATATAAAACCGCCTTCACTGTCTATAGATGACAGCAGATACCCGGGAAAAGACAAAAAATACGAAAAACTTGCAAAAGAGGACATCCCTGAATCAGAATGCTTGAAGGATACGGTTGAACGTTTTCTACCTTACTGGCATAAAACAATTAAATCGAGCATAAAAAAAGGTGAAAAGGTTCTGATATCCGCCCATGGAAACAGCCTAAGAGCGCTGGTAATGTACCTTGACAATATGTCAAGAGAGGAAATCGTTGGCCTCAATATACCAACAGGCATTCCACTTGTGTATGAATTAGATGATAGTCTGAAGCCACTCAATCACTATTATTTAGGGGATCCGGAAATGGCCAAAAAGGCTGCTGATGCAGTAGCAAACCAAGCCAAACAGTAAATATTTAGACCGTAGGATAAGATTTTCAGGTGCAAATCTACCATTAATTTTATGACAAAAAATAATAAGAAAAATTTGAATACCCTTAAATCAATCAATTTTAAAGCCTTCTTTTTCATTTTAATCTCCATGCTGGTTTCAGGCTGCATCACTGATATCTTGCACATGAAAACCATCAATAAGCTACCGCAAAAGCAGATTGTTAAATCTGAAGAAAAAATCAATCATCCCCCTATAGATAATAAAACAGAAAAGAATCAGCTTATATTCCCAAAAAATGAACAACCAAAAGCCCCTCCTCCTGAAGAAATTGCAGAAGAGAAGTTAACACCTGCGCCTGATCCCCCGGAAAAAAAAATAAAGACGCCTATAAAACAAAAAAAATCTGGCCAGGAAATGCTTGACACTGCGCTGGAGTTTTGCCGGGCCTCTAATGATTTTTGGGAACAGGGAGACATTGAAAATGCTATCACAGCGCTGGATCAGGCCTATTCTCTAATATTAAAGATTAATGCGGAAAAAAACCCCGATTTACTTCAACAGAGGGAAGACCTGCGTTTTTCCATATCTAAACGCATTATAGAGGTCTATGCATCAAGAATAACAGTGGCAAATGGATATAATAAGGCAATCCCCCTTGTGATGAATAAGCATGTGGAAAGGGCATTATCACTTTTTAAGGGTAAGAATCGGAAATTTTTCCTTGACTCTTATCATAGATCAGGGAGATATAGGCCGTTTATCGTAAAGGCGCTTAAAGAGGCCGGCCTGCCCACTGATCTTTCGTGGATACCACTTATTGAAAGCGGATTTAAGTTAAGGGCGCTCTCAAGGGCCAGGGCCCTTGGATTATGGCAGTTTATTGCCTCAACAGGGTACAAATTTGGTTTAGAGAGAGATAAGTGGGTAGATGATAGAATGGATCCGGAAAAATCTACTACTGCTGCCATTGCCTATCTAAAAGAATTACATCAGATATTTGGTGACTGGACCACAGCTATAGCTGCATATAATTGTGGAGAATGGGGGGTTTTAAGATGCATTAGAACTCAAAAAATAAATTACCTGGATAATTTTTGGGATCTCTATAAAAAACTTCCATCAGAAACAGCCTTTTATGTGCCAAAATTTCTGGCTGTTTTACATATTTTAAACGATCCTGAGGCCCATGGTTTTACCCTTGTTGATGTAGAAAATGAGATTGAGGTTGATAAAATAACAATCAACAAGCAGGTGAGCCTTAAGACCGTATCAAATAAGCTTAAAATCTCTTATAAAGAATTATGGGATATAAATCCATCACTGAGACATGATTATACGCCTGACAAGCCTTTTATCTTTAAAGTGCCCAAGGGAAAAGGGGTTGAGCTTCTCTCAAAGTTAGAGGATATGCCTGTATGGCGTCCTCCTGCGCCTCAGTACGCCTCATGCAGGGTAAGAAAGGGAGAGTCCCTGTCTGTGATTGCCAGAAGATACAAGACAAGCGTTAACTCTATTATGGCAGTAAACAGAATAAAAAGCAGGAATTTAATTAGAGCAGGTCAGAGACTCAAGATACCTACGGGAAAGAAATTTGTTTCTCATAAAAAGAAACAAACGTTGCCGGTTAGTTCAGCTAACAAGAAAAAATTAGAGTATGTAGTTAAAAAAGGGGATTCCCTCTGGAAAATTGCCAGTCAATTCGGAACCACTGTAAATGTTATCAGGGCCTCAAATAAACTTAACAATAAACACCTCAGGATAGGCCAGGTACTTATAATTCCTCATAGGTTTTTGCCCCTTGAAAATATAAAAACATCTAAATATAAAGTATTAAAGGGGGACTCTCTCTGGAAAATTGCCAAAAAACATCAAATGAGTCTTTCTGAATTCCTAAGCCTAAACAACCTGACGCCTCGAAGTGCTATCTTTCCTGGTCAGGTATTGTTAGTTAAGCATTAACAAACAAGTTTCCAGTTTCAATCCCTAAGATTTGTCAACTTTTTTATCTATCCATCCTGATTTCTTCATAATGTTTTCCACCTGAAGTTTTGTAAGTAAAAATGGATAGTCATTTTCTGAAGAGAGAGCCGGGTATTTTTCATTTCCCTTCTCAGTTTCGGGAAATATTGATAAGGTGTATTTTTGCGTGCCTGTTAACAGAACAGTATGCAATGGGTCAGTAAAGTCCTCTTTTCTTTTGTCTGAAATGTACCTGTCGCATCGAAGATGAGATAAGGTGGCAAGCAAGCTGTTTAAGGAGGATTGATCTGCGTTTTCGCCGTCAGACCTTTTCCATACCTGCTCCGTTTCTTTTGAAGGAGACACAGGCTTATCGTTGTTTTCTCCAGGTTTCACCACTACAGGAATTTCTTCCCTTTTAAACACAAGAGATTTTTCTCCCTTTGTGATTTTTATCTCATGGATATCTGCTTTTTCAAAAAAGAGAACAACCTTGTCACGGATATTTTCCACGGCCTGGTCGAATTTTCCCCTGAAATTTCCAATTGCATGATAGACCCGGTGATCTTCAGATAACTTCACAAAGGTGTGCTGATAAGAACCTGCTGCTTTACCAATCTCGAACTCACGCTTAATCTTATCCCCAATCCATGCCTTTACATGTATTTTTTTATCATTGCTCAAATTATATCGGCTGTATTTTTTCGATTCTGAAACCAATGCCGTTAAAGTCAGTTTCCCGATAACATCAAGCATGTCTTGAGCCTTTTTACTATCTGCAAGATATTCATCCGTTCCTATATACCATTTGCTGTCTTTTTTATTTAGTGCAATAGATTCATCAGGGCCTGAAATTTCAATTTTCGAAATATCCTTTATCGAAATGCCTGGCAGGGATGGCAACTGATAGTTTACTTTATTCGTATTGCGCTGGAATAAATAAAGAGACAATGCCAAAATTATGGCGCCAAGTATAATGTATTCTATCTTTACCTTCATGAATTTTATTTCCTATTGTTGAAACATCATCTGTATATGTTTTTTCCTGGCTTTACGCCGGAGCCATATTAAAAATCCAAATAATACGACCAGTGCCGGTAGGCCTGCAATATTAAAATATTTAATGAAATTCCTAATCGATGGTCCTATATCATACAGTGGATTGAAACGCTGTTCTTTGCTCCTCATTACTGCAATTTCTTGTTTATCATTCAAATAATCCATTACATTCATAATAAAAGCCGAATTAGGACCTTTTCCCTCTTGGTCAAGCAAGTTGTTTTTTATCATCTCAGAGGATGCAACAATAAAGATTTTTCCGTGATTACCCCTGGACAGAAATTCGCCTCCACCTTTTATCTTTGAAAGATCGGCGTCAGCCTTTTTTTCCAAATTATTTTCTTGGTCCTCTTTTTTAGAATCACCGTCAGATGACTTTTTTTCAGGCAAGGGCTTTCCCTCAAAATAACTGGGAAATTTTCCCTCCACGATATAGGCCAAAGGGAAGCTTTGTTTCTCGTCGCCTGATGCAGGCGGTCTGATGAACATAGGGTTAAGGTCAATCCTTCCTTTCATTTCCCAGGATTTTTCCGAGGAGGAAAACAGTTTGTGTACCTGAAGGTCATTTTTATTTATACGTTCCATGTCTAACTCCAATGGAGAGATCTTCATTGCAATCAATCCCTTAATATTTTTCATAAACCCCAATTCACTATTGATAAACCTGTTTTTAATTAACGGGGCAAAATATATGGGCCTTTCACCACCGCCAAAATTTTGAGGGAGTCTCTGTTTATAGCAATTCATATCCATTACAAGGGATTTTTTTAAACGGATTCCGTAATGTTCTAATAATTTTTCAAGTCCCGTATTGAGAGGCGTAAACGTACTTCCTCGATTAGGAGACATGGTTTCATTGAAGGAATCTAAAAATATGGCCAAATTTTTCCCTCTCATAAGAAACTGATCTATTTGAAAGAGTTCGTAGTCTGTAAATTTCTCCGTCGGCCTTGCAATGATGAGGCAATTAAGACTCGATGGGATAATATCATCCTTTAGTTGTATATCCTTTATACTATAGCCTTGGGATGCAAGAGAGTGAAAGGTTGACAAATCGCCCTGCTGTCTTGCCATCATAGCCCCATGCGGCGAGGGACCGGAAACATTAAGTGTTCCATGTCCTGCAAGGTAGCCGAGGTCTTCATTAATATCTATAAGGCTCTCTAAATTATCGTTTATTATGTCCTCCATTTTACCCATATCAACAAGTTCATAGTGTGTTCCGACCAGGGGCAGACGCAAAACATGAATCAATGGAATTTTTATAACCCTATCCCCATGCTCCATTACAAGACCTATCGAGCCCTTTCCAGGTTTAATTTTTCCATTAGAAAGACCGGGCCATTTCAGTTCCATAATTTCATATTTTTTAGCTATTTCCTCCGCAGCCTGATTCTTGGAAGGATCAAAATATTCAAATTTAATTTTTCCATAGAATTTATCATTTATTTTGCTCACAATATCTTTTATCTGAGACGGGAGTTCAGGGAGCTTGCGCAAGGCCATCAATTGAGACACGGCATTTAAGGATGAGGAATAAATCAGTTTTATATAAATTTTCTCCTTAAGGCTTAAGAAGGCGCTAACCTTATTGTTCAGCTTTTTTATAGCCGTTGTTATTTTATATTCTAATCTATCGGTTGATGTAATATTCGGCATTCTTTCTATTATATCTCCATGGATAAGCACAAGGCCCATGTATGCTTTTTGAAATTTAACCTCATCTCCCTTAATAATACGTATCTGAAGCGGGTAAATGCCGTAGTTTTTCGCCAGGTCCTGGTTTTTCTTAGTTTCCTGATTAGTGTCACCTTCTTCAGCGCTTACATCATAAAAACGATAATTAAAATACTGGTTGCCATAGGCAGAGTACTCTTCCAATAAATCATGAAGATATTGCTCTGTATTATTATGAGGCGCCGGAAGGTTTTTCGTAAAAAAGACATCGATGGTTAATGGTTCCGACAGTGTGGAAACTACCTTTTTACTGGCATCGGAGATTGAGTAAATTTTATTTTCCGTCAAATCAACCCTAAAAAAGAGGGTTATACCAACCAAATTAATAAGGACGATAGTAATTAGGTAGATTAAAAATTTAATATAATTTCCTGACCTACGTTTTACGTCCATTTTTTTCTCCTTAATTTCTTTCCTGCATAACCAGATATGTGCCATGCAGTCCGATAAAGCTAATGCTTAAAAAATACACAATATCCCTGGTGTCCAGGATGCCCTTTGAAATGTTCTGAAAGTGAAAATCTGCGCTTAAATAACCAAAGAATCCAATAAGTGAAGATGGGAGGAAAAAGAGTATTGAGTCTATTAATGTCAAGGCAAAACAAATAGCTATGCCGATAATAAAGGCAATAATCTGGTTCCTGGTGAGCGATGAAGAAAAAAGACCTACAGCAGAAAATGCGGCTCCCAATAAAATAGCGCCTGCATAACCACCAAAAACCGGCCCCCAATCAAGCTGCCCAATGAAAGAAATCATTATAGGATATGATATAGTTGGAACAAGCATAGCAGCAATAAATAAAATACTGGCTAAAAATTTACCGATTATCACCTCATTGAAGCTTACAGGCATTGTAAGCAGTATTTCGTAAGAGCCAATATTGAGTTCCTCTGAAAACAACCTCATGGTTATGGCCGGCACTACAAATGAGAGTATAATAGGCAGCATATTGAAAAATCCCCTTAGATTTGCCTGGTCGTATAGAAAAAAGGTGGCAAAGAAAAACCATCCGGTTACTAAGAGAAAAATAGAAATGACAATATATGCAATAGGGGACAGGAAATATAGTTTAAATTCTTTGTTGAGTATGTGTATAACTTGCATCACGTTAATTCTCCCTGGTAATTTCTCGAAAAACATTTTCAAGGCTTTTTACTTCCCGCTGAAATTCTAATAAAATCCAGCTTTTTTGCTTGATTTTCATATATACTTCTTCTCTGGGGTCATGGGACGAACTGCATTTAAGCCGTACGTGCAAGATATCTCCCTCTTCACCAGCAAGGACTATCCCTTCAATTGCGTCAAGGGCGCCTAATTCCTTTTCAACTGTTTTAAAGTCGGCGTTTTTAAGTGAAATATTAATAAAATTTTCTAAGCCCGCAGATTCCTTAAGGGATTCCATGGTGCCATCTGCCACAATTTTTCCCTTATTAATAATTACAACCCTGTCACATGTGGCCTCTGCCTCACTTAAGATGTGTGTTGATAGAACAACAGTTTTTTCCTTTCCGACCTGCCTGATTATCTCCCTTATATCTACAATCTGATTTGGGTCAAGCCCAGAGGTGGGCTCGTCTAACACTAATATTTCCGGATCTCCCATCATAGCATGAGCAAGCCCAACCCGCTGCCTGTAACCCCTGGAAAGTTCATTGATTGGCTTATGCATAACCTCTCTTATCCCACAAAGCTCGGCAAGATTACGGATTGTGGAAATTTTTCCCTTGCTGCCAATGCTCCGTATATTTGCCACGTAGTTCAAATAATCGTATACTATCATATCTTTATATAAGGGGGCAGATTCAGGAAGGTAACCTAACAATCTCTTTATTTCCAGCGAATTTTCACGGATATTATATTCTTTCACATGTATACCGCCGGATGTGGGACTTAAAAAGCCTGTAAGCATTCTCATGGTGGTTGTTTTACCGGCTCCATTCGGTCCAAGCAGTCCTACGATCTCACCCTTTTGAATATCAAGATTTATTTGATCCACTGCGCAGAGATCATTATAATATTTAGTAAGATTTTCAACATGGATCATATCCACCTCCTGATTATCACAAACCTATGCAAAATATTACAGTTTGTTTGAAAAATTGATTTTCTTTAGATTTCCAAGGAAAAATATTTAGAGAAATGACCTTCATATGTCAAGGAAAATTTTAAAAAAGTGCAATTGTTTACAGTTTTACCTATTTTTATTTAAGTTTTTTTCATAACCTGTCGATAA
>CAYSWP010000023.1:8909-13405 GCA_964434795.1 uncultured Desulfobacteraceae bacterium
TGTGAGTGTATATGACACTGAAGGTAAATTAATCCGTATGATTCCGCCAGGGTATGTTCCCCCGGATAAAGCTCATCTGAATATGTTTGCATGATATATATGGGAAATGAAATTAGAAATTAGAAATTAGAAACTGGATTAAGACTCATTTTACTCCATTTTTACCCATTCCCTTACCATTTTAGACTTTTCCCTTGCCCTTTCCATCACTTCTTCAACATCTAAGGTCAGAAGCTTTCTGTCCTCCATGACAATTCGTCCATCTATAACGGAACTTTTCACATCATGCCCGTTTGCCGCGTACACAATATGTGAATAGGGATTATACATAGGGGTAAGGTGCGGTTTGTTTATGTCAATTACTATGAGATCAGCCTTTTTGCCGACCTCCAAAGATCCGATATTATTTTCAAGTCCAAGAACCTTGGCGCCTTTTTTTGTTGTCATATCAATAATGGTTTTAGCATCCATAACAGTAGGATCTAACCTGTTTACCTTGTGCAGTTTTGCAGCCATATCCATCTCACCAAAGAGATCAAGGTTATTGTTGGAGGCGCATCCATCCGTGCCAAGACCCACGGTTATGCCTTTTGCAATCATTTCAGGCACTGGAGCTATACCTGACGCAAGTTTCATATTGCTCTCAGGGTTATGAACCACACATACATTATTTTCTGAAAGCAATGCCATCTCTGATTCGTTTATATATACGCAGTGATCCAAAATGAGATGGGGGCCTAAGATGCCAAGATCTTTCAAATGTTGAGCAGGTCTTTTCCCAAATTTCTTTTCCACCTCTATCAGTTCCTGCCTTGTTTCCGCTAAGTGAAGTATAAGAGGAACGTCTTTTTCGAGGGCCAATTCATTAGCTTTTAATAAAAGTTTTTCACTACAGGTAAATACGGAGTGTGGTTCCACTGCTATATTAATAAGGGGATCGTTTTCCCATCTGTTGATTAAGTCCTCCGTGTATGTAAATCCATTTTCCACAGCGCCGTAGTTTGGCGAGGGGAAATCGTAAAGAACCTCACCGGCGAGACATCTCATTCCAGACTCTTTTGCAGCGTTTGCTACCTCTTCCTCAAATAGATACATATCGCAGAATGTTGTTGTGCCGGACATTATCATTTCTGCACATGCCAATAATGCCCCTGCTTTCACAAAATCTCCATTCATCCTTTTTTCAACTGGAAAAATATACCCATTTAACCATTCCATAAGGGGAAGGTCATCCGCCAAACCTCGAAAAAGAGTCATAGCTGCATGGGTATGACTATTGATAAGACCGGGAAGTATAAGGCCGCCTTCAGCATCCATCTCCCTTTCCGCGTTTATTTGTGCTTTATCATTTTTTCCAATATAACTTATCTTATCCCCAGATATACATAAAAAACCATCTAAGATAACTGTGCCATGTTCATCCATTGTAAGTATGGTTCCATTATGTATTAAAATATCCGCCTCAATCATTTTTTTAACCCCTTGATTATTGATGCAAACAACCTTGCTAAGGCTGGAGATGCTTTACCGGCATAGGACATTACCTCTTCAATGGATGTACCCTGCATACAATCCGGGAGATTGATATTCGTGATGGCTACAATTGCCAGAACCTTTAGCCCGCAATGAACTGCCTCGATAACCTCATTAACCGTTGACATACCTATTGCGTCACCACCAATATTTCTAAAAAATCTTGTCTCTGCCGGTGTCTCAAGGCTTGGCCCTGTTATGCCAATATACACACCTCTGCTCATCCTGATTCCTTCCTGCATTGCCTTTTCCCCTGCCAGGGATATGAGACCCTTATTATACCCCTGGGACATGTCTGGAAACCTTGATCTAGGGTCCCCAAGATTCCTCCCGATAATTGGATTATTCCCGGTCAAATTAATATGATCTAAGACGAGCATCAATTCGCCTGGTTTAAACCTGGGATTTAACCCGCCGGCAGCGCTTGAAATAAAAAGGTATTTAACACCCAGGCGAGCCATAACCCTCACTGGAAATGTAACTTCAGCAACGTTGTATCCCTCGTAAATATGAAATCTCCCATTCATTGCAACTACATTTTTCCCGCCTATAGTGCCGGAGAGAAGCATACCTGCATGACCTGGAACCGTTGATTGTGGAAAATTGGGTATTTCCTTGTAAGGGATTTCTTGTTCAGTATCCATACTGTCCGTAACTGAATCAAGTCCAGTGCCTGTTATCATTCCAACAAGCGGTTTTCTGTTTATTTTTCCCTTTATAAAATCAGTAGTCTCATTTAATTTTTCAACCATTTACCTTTTCCAATATAATTAAAATTTTTTTAACCCTTAACCGCCGTTCTTGTGGCTGGCAGAACGCTGAACCGTGAACGTATACTATCTATTTAAATTAGTGAAGCTTTAAAGTCAATATTGTTTAAGTGTGCAAAAAATAGTATTTAAAAGAAAAAGTTAATTGCTTCAACCCTCAAGTAGACTTTACTATTTTACCCTTGACCCATAAGCTATGTAACATTAATATATATGTCTTAACTGCTGACAAGGGCTATTATAAGCTAAAACTCATATAATTTTAAAAAAATGGTGCATATGACTTCTATATTAAAAGATCTTTCAAATCCGGCTTGTCTTCCAGATAAAACAGAATCCGTATCGGTTGTACAGACACATATCTCCTTTGTTTTTATAGCAGATGAGTTTGTGTATAAGGTAAAAAAACCGGTAAATTTAGGTTTCTTAGATTTTTCCACCCTTAAAAAAAGAGAATATTACTGCCAACAAGAAATCATCCTTAACAGGCGATTATCTAAAGATGTATACATAGATGTATTGCCCATAACCTATGAAAGCGGAAACTATTCAATGGGAAGAGGGCAGGGCAGGGTTGTAGAGTATGCAGTTAAAATGAGAAGACTTCCAGATGAAATGCTCATGAAGTCTGTATTTCTTAAAGGAAAGCTTAAAGATGAACATCTAAAGAAAGTTGCTTTAATACTTTCAAATTTTCATTCAACTGCTGGATATTCAAGTGAAATAAGTAAATTCGGAAGGCCAGAGGCATTCAAGGTTAATACAGATGAAAACTTTGCGCAAACCAGAAAATACATTGGAAAAACAATTGATAAAAGTGATTTTTCCGCCCTTGAATCATGGACGGAAAATTTTTATAAATCAAATGGAGACCTTTTCCTTAATCGTATAAAACAAAAAAAGATAAGGGACTGCCATGGTGATCTTCATATGGAACATGTATGTCTCGCAGAGGGTATTCCTATAATTGATTGTATTGAGTTTAATGATAGATTTAGGTATACTGATATTGTCTCTGATATTGCATTCCTTTTGATGGATCTCGAGTATCATGGTGGATATGAATTCTCTAAAAAGCTGTGGCGCTTCTATAATGAGTCAGGTCTTGAATCCAAAGTAGATCCTCTAATCACATTTTATAAGGTTTATAGAGCCTACGTAAGGGGAAAGGTGAACAGTTTCCAGCTTGACGATGAAAACATTGATGAAGAAAAAAAAGAGGATGCCATACAAACATCACAAAAATATTTCAAACTTGCCGGATCATATATAGAATAAAAGCGCGTAGTAAGGAGTAGCGAGCATTGAAGCAGGGATATTTTTTGCTGCTTACTCCTTACTCTTTACTGCCTACTTATTGGGAGAGTGGGTCAATTATGAGAGAAAATTTTGTAAATTTTATGCAAAACGAATTAAATTCGGATACCTTACTTATAGCATGTGGTCTGCCTGCGTCTTATAAAACAGAAACTACTGAGGTAATATCTGAATTAAAGGGTTTTGAAATATTAAGAACAGATTTGATCAGGCTTGAAGTGCTAAAAAATGAAGACATCTTTGACGAAAAGGTCGCCTCGAATATGGGAAAAAGGGAGCTTGTTTATGATGAAATGTTTTTAATGGCCGATGCTCTTGCAGGTAAAGGTGAGGGGATAATTTTAGATGCCACCTTTATAACACAGTCACTCAGAAAAAGGGCTGCCAAGGTAGCTGCAAAACATAGCAAAAATTTTGTTATCCAAGAAACTCAATGTCCAAAAAAGGTATCCTTGAGAAGAATATCAGAGAGGACAAAAGAACACTATGAATCAAACGCCCTTACTGAGCAGGCCTATTTAAATAACAAAAAAAAGTTTCAATCAGTTAATTTAGATGAATTGAAAAGCTTGTATCCGTCTCTGCGTATTATGCACCTCATTGTTGATACAACATCAGATTTAACAGATGAATGGTTTGTAATCGGCAAGGAAACAAGGTAAACTTTAAAATCTAAGCGACAAAGTGATTTGAAGTGACCAAGGCTTAACCGGAATAAATCAGGACGAGACTATTGAGACTTTTAAGTATCGGATAATCACTCTCAGCAACAGTTAATAACCACCTCTAAAAAGGGTGGCCTGGTTTCGATCCTAAAAAGTTCTGTTTTTGATCTCACCACAGAGACACAGAGATCACAGCCTCCGGCCCATAGGG
>CAYSWP010000024.1:0-13401 GCA_964434795.1 uncultured Desulfobacteraceae bacterium
GTTGTTACCTCCTTAAAGTAAAGAGCTCTTTATATATTATTAAAAAAAAATTATCAATCTATTTTTAAGATTAAAATTATTTTATTAATTTTTTTACCATCGATAATGCGCAAAGGCCTTGTTGGCATCTGCCATTCTGTGTGTGTCCTCTCTCTTCTTAAAGGATCCACCCTTGCTATTAAAGGCGTCTGCAAGCTCTCCGGCTAATTTGGCGGCCATACCTTTCTCACCCCTCTGTTTGGAATATGCAAGTATCCACCTTAAACTCAAAGTAGTCCTTCGAGAGTATCTAACCTCAGTCGGAACTTGGTAAGTAGAACCGCCAACCCTCCTTGAGCGTACCTCCACTAAAGGCTTAACATTTTCTACAGCCTTTTGAAAAAGGGCCAAAGGATCCTCCTTTGTCTTTTTATAGATTATATCAAACGCCTCGTATAATATAGATTGCGCTAAATTTCTTTTCCCACCACGCATGATATTACTTATAAATTTAGCCACCAATTCACTTTTATATTTTGGGTCCGGTAAAATTTCCCTTTTAACGGGTTCTTTTCTCCTCGGCATCCAACCGCCTCCTGTAAAATACTAAAATTTTCTTAAATACCCTTTGGTCGCTTGGTCCCATATTTTGAGCGACCTCTTCTTCGATCCTCCACACCTAAGGTGTCCAAGGTGCCTCTAATTATATGATACCTGGTTCCAGGCAAATCCTTGACTCTTCCGCCCCTGATAAGAACTACGGAATGCTCCTGCAGGTTATGCCCAACCCCGGGTATATAGGATGTCACTTCAATACCGTTTGTTAATCTTACCCTTGCAACCTTGCGCAATGCAGAGTTAGGTTTTTTAGGTGTTGAAGTGTATACCCTGATACATACACCCCTTTTTTGAGGGCATGCCTTAAGTGCGGGTGTCTTAGCCTTTTTCTTTATCTTCTGTCGTCCGTTTTTGATTAGTTGATTGATTGTTGGCATCTATTTTCCTTCCGATAAATATATAGTACAATTTTCTTGTGTAATGTCTTTTATTCTATCTATTAAATTATTTCAAGGCTTTTATAAACTTTCCGGATTAATTTCAACATCCATCTTTCTGTAACTGCTCAAACCGGTACCTGCAGGCACTAATCTTCCCATAATAACGTTTTCTTTTAGACCTCTTAGATAATCTATCCTACTCTCTATGCTTGCATCCGCCAACACCCTTGTTGTTTCCTGAAAAGAAGCCGCCGATATAAAACTCTCTGTGTTAATTGATGCCTTTGTCACTCCTAACAAAAGTGGGTCACCTACAGCAGGCTTGCCTCCTTGGGCTACAACCCTATCATTTTTCTCCTCAAATCTCCACTTTTCTATTTCTTCTCCGGCAATTAAGTCCGTGTCACCGGCATCCTTAACCGCTATCCTTCTTAACATCTGCCTGACAATTACTTCAATATGCTTGTCATTGATCTTAACCCCCTGGAGTCGATAAACCTTCTGAACTTCGTTAACAAGATATTTAGATAATTCCTTCGGGCCTTTTATCCGAAGTATATCATGGGGGTTGGCGGAACCTTCCATAAGGGCCTCCCCTGCCCTTACATAATCACCTTCAAAGACGCTTACATGTCTGCCCCTTGGAATTATATATTCAACAGGTTTTCCAACTTCAGGTGTAATAATCACCCTCCGCTTACCGGATAGATATTTCCCAAATGATACTGTGCCGTCAATCTCACTTAAAATTGTCTGGTCCTTCGGTTTTCTTACCTCAAACAATTCCGCAACCCTTGGCAAGCCCCCGGTTATATCTTTCGTTTTTGTAGTTTCTCTCGGTATTTTAGCCAAGACATCACCGGCATGAACCTCGCTCTTCTCTGAAACCATAATAATGGCGCCTGTAGGGAGAAAATACCTTGCAGCAACCTTTGATTCCTTAGATACCTGGAGTGTTTTCCCTTCAGGATCTTTCAAGGAAATCCTTGGTTTAGTGTCTGTGTCACTTGATTGAACAATAACCTTGCTTGATTTACCAGTTACAGGATCTACTTTTTCCTGCATTGTTTTACCTGCTACTATATCCCCAAACTTTAATGTACCTGAGATCTCTGTTAAAATAGGTATAGTAAAAGGATCCCATTCTACTAAAAGTGTGCCGGCATTTATTTTCTGACCATCTTTAACCTTTATAACTGCTCCATATATAACGGGATAACGCTCCAGTTCCGTTCCATTCTTATCAACAATGCCGATATCTCCGTTTCTATTCATTGCTATATTATTACCATCAGCATTTATTACGGTCCTTAAATTGTAAAAGGCGACCTTCCCACTGATTCTCGCCTGAATCGCAGACCGTTCAACTTTTCTTGTCACTGTGCCGCCAATATGAAATGTACGCATTGTTAATTGTGTGCCGGGCTCACCTATAGATTGAGCGGCAACAACACCTATGGGATCACCTATATCAACTTCTCTTCCGTGAGCCAAGTCACGGCCGTAACACTTCTTGCAAACCCCTCTCTTTGCCCTGCATGTTAATACAGATCTGATTTTTACCTTCTCAATCCAGGACTTCTCTATTCTTTCCACCGCTCTCTCATCTATTTCCATATTATAGTCGAGGAGCAATTCTCCGGTTATGGGATCTTTTATATCTTCAGCTGCAGTTCTACCTAAAATCCTGTCGGATATATTTTGGATAACCTCACCGGCCTCCCTTAAAGACTCAACCCAAATCCCGTCCATAGCGCCGCAATCTTCCTCAGTAATAATTGCATCCTGAGACACATCTACCAATCTACGAGTCAAATATCCTGAATTTGCTGTTTTAAGGGCCGTATCAGCCAGCCCTTTTCTTGCCCCATGGGTAGAAATAAAATACTCTAAAACAGTTAGGCCTTCACGGAAATTTGAGGTAATGGGTGTTTCTATAATTTCCCCTGATGGTTTTGCCATTAACCCCCTCATCCCTGCGAGCTGCCTCATTTGATCTTTACTGCCCCTGGCTCCTGAATCAGACATCATATAGATTGAGTTAAACTTTTTTCCGCTTTCTTTTGCCAATTCAGTTTTTGATATTTTTCCCCCTTCAGCCATTTCATCCATCATTTCAGATGAAATTAATTCCGTGGCCTTTGTCCAAATATCAACAACTTTGTTATATTTCTCACCATCAGTAATCAAGCCATCATTATATTGATTCTCAATCTTTTTAACTTCGCCTCGTGCATCGCCTAATATCTCTTGTTTCTTTCCTGGTATAATCATATCCTTGCTTGCAATTGAAATTCCAGAAAGAGTGGCGTATTTATATCCTATATCTTTAAGTCTGTCTGCCAAAATAACCGTTGCTTTAGTTCCTAAAGAACGGTAGCAATTATTGATTATGTCTCTAAGCTCTTTTTTGTTTATCACCTTGTTTGCCATTTCAAAGGGCAACTCATTGGGAAAAATCTCGTATAGGATAACCCTGCCTGCGGTTGTTTTCTCAATTTTACCACCTATTCTCACCATTATTGAGGCATGCAAATCCAGCTCACCGGCATCATAAGCCATCCTGACCTCTTGAATATTCGCAAAGGCCCTGTTGTTATCCACCCTTTCACCCTTAGAAAACGGCCTTTCTCTTGTCATATAATAAATACCTAAAACGATATCCTGTGTAGGCACAATTATTGGATCTCCATTTGCCGGTGACAAGATATTGTTTGTCGACAGCATCAATACCCTGGCCTCAGTCTGTGCCTCAATAGAAAGAGGAACATGAACGGCCATCTGATCTCCATCAAAATCAGCGTTAAAGGCTGTACATACCAACGGGTGTAGCTGGATAGCTTTCCCTTCAATGAGGATAGGTTCAAATGCCTGTATGCCCAGGCGGTGAAGCGTAGGTGCCCTGTTAAGTAAAACGCAGTGTTCATTGACCACTTCATCCAGGCAATCCCATACATCATGCGTTTCTTCTTCAACAAGCTTTTTTGCCTTTTTAAGTGTAGGGGCAAGTCCTTTTTCTTCCAATTTATTGTAAATAAATGGTTTAAAAAGTTCCAAAGCCATCTGTTTTGGAAGCCCGCATTGGTGTAATCTCAGATTAGGGCCAACCACAATTACAGATCTGCCTGAATAATCCACCCTTTTTCCAAGCAAATTCTGCCTGAATCGCCCCTGTTTACCTTTAAGCATATCACTCAGGGATTTTAACGGTCTCTTGTTTGTGCCGGTAATAGTCTTGCCCCTTCTGCCGTTGTCAAACAAAACGTCTACTGCCTCCTGTAGCATCCTTTTTTCATTTCTGATTATGATATCAGGGGCATTCAACTCTAAAAGTCTTTTTAACCTATTATTCCTATTTATCACCCTCCGGTAAAGATCATTAAGATCAGACGTGGCAAACCTTCCCCCGTCTAAAGGTACAAGAGGTCTGAGATCCGGCGGCAAGACAGGAATGACACTTAGTATCATATGCTCCGGTTTATTATTAGAACCTCTGAATGCATCAACAGCCCTGAGTCTTTTTGATAATTTATTTCGCTTCAGAACTGATTTTGTGCTTTCTATATCAACCTTTAAGATTGAAGAAAGCTCTTCTAAATCCAACTCTTTGAGCATTCTCTGGATAGACTCCGCCCCCATTCCAGCCTCAAACCCTCCTTCAAACTTCTCTTCAGCCTCTAAATACTCTTCTTCGGCCAGCAGAGAACCTTTAACAAGTGGGGTATCCTTTGGGTCAAGAACTACATAATTCTCAAAGTAAAGAATTCTTTCTAATTCCTTTAACGTCAAATCTAATAACAGTCCTATTTTAGAGGGAATGCATTTCAAAAACCATATATGGGCGACAGGCGCTGCAAGTTCAATATGGCCCATTCTCTCTCTTCTAACTTTAGAATGCGTTACCTCTACGCCACACTTTTCACAAACAATCCCCCTGTGTTTCATCCTTTTATATTTTCCGCACAGACACTCGTAGTCCTTTACAGGGCCAAATATTTTTGCACAGAATAATCCATCTCTTTCAGGCTTAAACGTCCTATAATTAATAGTCTCGGGTTTTTTAACCTCCCCAAAAGACCACTCCCGTATCTTTTCAGGTGAAGCTATAGAGATCTGCATTGAGTTAAAACTTAATGGATCCTTAGGTCTTGTAAAAAAACCATACAAATCTTCCAAGGCTTTCTCCTTTATTAATTCTTGTTTTTATAATCTAAAGGCAATAGTAATTGCCCGGTTATTCAGGTTGCCGTAGCCAATTAAGGCTCGCCGTCTTCATTTAGATTTACCTCTAACCCAAGGCTTTGGAGCTCCTTTAACAAAACATTGAATGACTCCGGCATACCGGCTTCCAATAAATTATTTCCCTTAACAATTTTCTCATACATCCTTGTTCTGCCGGCAACATCATCTGATTTAACGGTTAAAAATTCTTGCAAGGAATACGCTGCGCCATATGATTCCATTGCCCAGACCTCCATTTCACCAAGTCTTTGACCTCCAAACTGGGCCTTGCCTCCTAAAGGTTGCTGGGTAACCAAGGAATAGGGGCCAATAGACCGAGCATGAATCTTATCGGCTACTAAATGATGGAGCTTCATAACATACATTATGCCAACAGTGATGGGCTGATCAAAGGGAACTCCTGTTCTTCCATCGTACAGAGTAACCTGCCCGGTGACCGGCAAATTTGCCTTTTTTAAATATTCTCTTATTTCCTCTTCCTCTGCCCCATCAAAAACCGGCGTAGCCATATGCACGCCATTGCTCACATAGTCAATAAATTCTTCTCTTTCTTCATCTGAAAATTTCTCAACTATTTCTTTATATTCCTGGGGATAGATCTCCATGAGTTTATCTCTTAATGCATTTTCATCGAGGGATCTCGCCAGGTCCCCTATCTGGTGGCCAAGTTCAACGGCAGCCCAACCTAAATGAGTCTCTAAAATTTGCCCTACATTCATTCTTGAAGGCACTCCAAGTGGGTTTAAAACTATATCTACAGGTGTTCCGTCTTCAAAATACGGCATGTCCTCTTCAGGCATTATCAGGGAAATCACACCCTTGTTTCCATGACGACCAGCCATCTTGTCGCCGACAGATAGCTTTCTCTTGACAGCCACAAATACCTTTACAAGTTTAATAACCCCTGGGGACAGCTCGTCCCCTGCGTCTAACCTTTTTATCTTTTCTTGGAATGCATCATTTAATCTTCCAACCTGTTGTTTATATCTTGCGACTATTGACTCCATCCTCTCGATTACTTCCATGTCGGCATCAATATTCGCTCCCTGCCACAATTCTATAGGCACCTTCTCTAAACAATCAGGATCAATAATTCGGTCTCTATTTAATAAAATTTCACCTGTATCGTTATTTCTCAGATCCGACTTAAGACGCTCCCCCTTTAGAACATCGGATAGTTTTTCTTTGGCATTTTTTGAAAATATCCAAGTTTCATCTTTTTTATCTTTCGTCAACTGCCTGATTTCGGCATCCTCAATGGCCTGAGTTCTTTCATCCTTATCAATTCCTTTACGGGAAAACACCTGCGCATCTATTACAGTACCTTCAATGCCCGGAGGAACCCTCAGTGAAGTATCCTTCACATCGCCGGCTTTTTCACCAAAAATTGCACGCAAAAGTTTTTCTTCAGGCGAAAGCTGAGACTCTCCCTTAGGGGTAATTTTGCCTACCAATACATCACCAGATCTCACTTCGGCCCCTAAGGATATAATACCACTCTCATCAACTTTCTTCAGGGCTTCTTCCCCTATATTAGGTATATCCCTTGTAATTTCTTCCTTTCCCAACTTAGTATCCCTTGCAACAACACTAAATTGTTCAATATGGATGGAGGTAAAAACATCTTCTTTAACCAATCTTTCACTCACCAGTATCGCATCTTCAAAATTATAACCACCCCAAGAAAGAAATGCCACGGTTAAATTTCTGCCAAGGGCAAGTTCTCCATTCTCCATAGCAGGGCCGTCGGCAATGACCTGCCCCTTTTTTACCACATCACCTTCTTTTATGATTGGCTTCTGATTATAACAGGTACTCTGATTAGAACGTCTAAATTTTATTAATTTATATATATCAATCTCATCATCCCCATTCTCTTTTCTGACAACTATACGACATGCGTCCACGCTCTCAACTATGCCATCTCCTTTAGCCCTAATAGCTATTCCGGAGTGTTCCGCTACGGTTTTCTCCACCCCTGTCCCAATAAGCGGAGATTTTGGAACTAAAAGAGGCACGGCCTGCCTCTGCATATTAGACCCCATTAGTGCCCTGTTTGCATCATCATGCTCTAAAAAGGGAATTAATGCTGCAGCAATGCTGACCAACTGGTTTGGAGAAACATCCATATACTTTATCTCTTTGGATGAAACTAAGCTTGCCTCTCCTGATCTTCTTGCAGCCACAACATCCCTCATAAAATGACCGTCAGGTCCAATTGGGGCGTTTGCCTGTGCAATGGCATAATCCTTTTCATCCATGGCAATTAAATACGATACATTATCCGTAACAACACCATCCTTAACCTTCCTGTACGGAGTTTCTATAAAGCCATAATCATTAACGCGAGAATAGGTGCTTAATGAAACAATCAAGCCGATATTTGGTCCTTCAGGGGTCTCAATAGGACATATGCGGCCATAATGGCTCGGATGCACATCTCTAACCTCAAAGCCGGCTCTTTCTCTTGTTAACCCTCCCGGCCCAAGCGCACTTAACCTTCTCTTATGGGTTATCTCCGATAAAGGATTAGTTTGGTCCATAAATTGGGAAAGCTGACTGGAGCCGAAAAACTCTTTAATCACTGCAGACACTGGCTTAGGATTAATAAGATCCCGTGGCATAAGGGTATCCACATCCTGCATGGTCATTCTCTCTTTAATGGCCCTTTGCATCCTAATCAATCCTATCCTATAACCCTCTTCCAACAATTCACCGGCAGACCTAATCCTTCTATTTTTTAAATCGTCAATATCGTCAACCGCACCCTCCTTGATATTTAGCCTCACCAACTCCTTAACTGTCTCCATTATGTCCTCTTTTCGGAGAGTACATATATCCAAATCAACATCTTGATGGAGTCTGTAATTCATCATAAAGCGACCTACATCTGAAAGATGATAGGATGAATGATTAAAAAACAGTGTATTAAAATAACCTTCTGCCATCTCCAGTGTTGCCGGGCTTGTTGGTCTTAGTTTTCGGTAAATATCGAGAATAGCATCATTAGTTGTTACAACCTTGTCGAGAAGCATAGTGTTTCTTATGGATGTGCCGGCCCCTGATGAATCTAAGATTAATAATTCAACCTCATTAACGCCATTCTCCTGGATCAGTTCAATACTCTCCAGTGAAAAGGCCTGGTTTGTTTTTACTAACACTTCCCCTGTTTCTGAGTTAATAACATCATGAGCAGCTATCCTTCCCTCTAAATATTCCGGGCTAACCGGTATGTCCTTTAGGCCGGCGGCAACAATTTTTTTGAACAATTTTTTACTGAATTTATCGCCCTCTCGGACCAAAACCTCCCCGCTTTCCGGATTAATCATATCCTCAGTCAATTTTTGGCCATATTGACTGTTTTTATCCAAAACACATCTAAGAGACTTTTGCCCAACCAGTATTTTTTCTGTTTTGTAAAAATGCCGCAAGATCTCTTCTTCCGAATAACCAACGGCCTTCAGGAGAATGGTTGCCGGGAACTTTCTTCTTCTGTCTATTCTAACGGAAAGGATATCCTTAGAATCAAATTCGAGGTCAATCCAGGAGCCTCTCAATGGTATAATCCTGGCGGAATAAAACGGCTTGCCGCTTGGGCTTGCCTTGCCCTTATCATTATCAAAAAAGACACCTGGAGATCTATGAAGCTGGCTAACGACAACCCTTTCTACGCCATTAACGATAAACGTACCCCTATCAGTCATCATTGGCATAGTACCAAAATATATTTCCTGCTCTTTAATGTCTCTTATATTTCTGCTGCCGCTAACTTCGTCTATATCAAAAACAAGAAATTGAACTACTATCTTAACCGGCGCTTCATAAGTCAGTCCCTTTCTTAAACATTCTTCTTCGTCATGTTTTATTTTTTCAAATAAATACCTTACAAACTCCAGGGAGGAAGTCTTGTTTAAATCATTAATTGGAAAAATAGTCTTAAATGCCCCTTGAAGTCCAATTTCTTTACGCTCTTGATGTGGTACATCCATTTGCAAAAAACGCTCATATGACTTTCTTTGCACATCTATCAAATCAGGTATATCAAGAATGGTTTTTATCTTCCCAAATCTTTTTCTTGGATAATGACCGCTATTATCTACGTTATTCACGCTGTGCGCTCCCCCTAAACCCTGTTAAACCGGTCTGTCTAATAAACCAGTTTGTAATATTTCCTTCTCACGCCTATTCTTAACTATAAGTGCATAGCGCTTTGAAGGATTAAAATTAAACTAATCTTTCACTCAAAATATTCGACCTGTGCGGTTAGCTTTTAGCCATTAGCTTTTGGATAAAACTGTTCAACATCCTCTTTACCTCATTGCATTGACTGTTGATTAAGTTCTCTAAAATTTCTTATTTTCATACCTTTTCAATACTAATCCCGCAAAGCGGGACTAATGGCTAACCGCACAGGTCGAAATATTCAAGTAATTCTGCAAAAAAACAAACATATCAATCTGCGAATTCATTTATCTCAAATAAAAAAATAGATCTTATTTGATATCAACTATTGCGCCTACCTCTTCAAGCTGGGCCTTAATGTTTTCCGCATCCTCTTTTGCGATACCCTCTTTTACATTATTAGGCACATTGTCGACTAACTCTTTAGCCTCTTTTAATCCCAGATTTGTTACCGATCGGACAACCTTGATTACTTGAATTTTTTTGTCCCCAATCCCTGTTAACACCACGTCAAATTCTGTCTGTTCGGCTTCCTCCGGCTGTTGCCCTTCGCCGGGCCCGGCAAACGAAGCCACTGCTACTGGTGCAGCAGCGGAAACTCCAAATTTTTCTTCAAGTTCTTTTACTAAATCAGAAAGTTCTAAGACTGTCATACCTGAAATAAATTCAATTACATCCTCTTTACTTATATTAGTTTCCATGTTTAAAAAAATCCTCCTTCTTAGAATTTATTTTTTGCTATCCTATTACTGTTTCATCAGGAAAGGCGAAGTTATTAATTTATAATTTATTCTTTTTGTTCCTTAATTGCCCCTAAAACATTTAAGAAACTCCTTGGGACCTCAGATAATACCCTAACAAAGTTAGTTGCCACGCCTGAAAGAGAAAAGAGAAGCTTTGATAACAAAATATCCTTTGAAGGAAGCTCTGCCAGCCTTTTGATGCCGGATAGGTCAATAATTTTACCGTCTATCTGGCCAACTTTTATCTCTAACTCTTCATTTTCTTTGCTAAATTTTGTTAAAATTTTAGCAGGCATAACTACATCATCATAAGTCACAGCCAATGCACAGGGCCCACTTATATGATCCTTCAAGACAGCAGTGTCTGTCTTCTCAGATGCAATCATAAGCAATCTATTTTTCGCAACCCTGAAATCAATATCAGCTTCTTTTAACTGGTGTCTCAGTTTTGCCAAAGTTTCAACATCTAATCCCTGGTAATTAACAAGAAAGGTTCCCTCAGAGCCGTCAAGCGCTTTTCTGAGGCCTTCTACAATCTCTTTTTTTTTCTCCCTATCTAAGGACAAAAAAACCACCTCCCCTCTTCTTTTGGTGCTAAGTAATTTTAACTATTTTACTAAATCCTTTACAGATGCTGCGTCCACTTTAATACCTGGCCCCATAGTAGTAGATATAGAAATACTTTTTATATATGTTCCTTTGCTGGACGCAGGCTTTAGCTTTAAGATTATGTCTAAAAAATATTTAATATTTTGAAGGATTTTTTCTTCCCCAAAAGATACTCTTCCAACCGATGTTTGCACTATGCCTGCCTTTTCTACCCTAAAATCGATTTTACCCGCCTTCAATTCAGCTACAGCCTTGGCCACATCAAAGGTCACAGTGCCAAGCTTTGCATTTGGCATCATTCCCCGGGGCCCTAAAATACGCCCCAATTTACCCGCTACTCCCATCATATCCGGTGTAGCAACGGTTTTGTCAAATTCAAGCCACCCGCCCTGGATCTTCTCTGCAAGATCTTCAGCGCCAACAAGATCTGCTCCTGCCTCCATTGCCTCCTTTTCTTTTTCCCCTTTAGCAAAGACAACTACCCTAACATCTTTGCCTATTCCATGAGGAAGGGATGCTGCTCCCCTTACCATTTGATCAGAATGTCTTGGATCAACACCTAACCTGATTGCCATATCCACGGATGCATTAAAATTTACATATGAAGTGCTTAAAGCTAACTTGATAGCCTCCTCAAAGCTGTATTTCTTGGAGTTATCAATTTCTTCAGACTTCTCTATATATTTCTGCCCTCTCTTCGACATAATATCACTTCCCTGAAATTTAATTATTCTATCAATTCTTTACTACTATTCCCATACTCCTGGCAGTTCCTTCGATTATCTTTAAGGCACCGGGTAAATCGATTGCACTCAGATCTTCATATTTCTGCTTGGCAATTTCCTCCACCTGCATTTTCGTCACAGACCCAATTTTTTCTCTCTTTGGATCAGGAGAACCCTTGGCTATGTTTGCCGCCTGCTTGAGCAAAACAGATGCCGGTGGAGTTTTCGTTACAAAAGAAAAGGATTTATCTACATAAACAGTTACGATAACTGGAATAATTACACCTTCTTTATCCTGAGTCCTCGAATTAAAGGCCTTGCAAAACTCCATAATATTTACGCCATGTTGCCCCAATGCCGGTCCAACCGGTGGAGAAGGATTTGCCTGTCCTGCCCTTACCTGTAATTTAATCGTTGTACTAACCTTTTTTGCCATGCCATTTTCCCTTCAAGTAAACAATTTACGCCGAAGATAACAAAACCATCCTAAAAAGCATAGGTATTTAAAAAAACCACAAAAGCCTTAATTTCCGTTATATTTTTGCAACCTGAACAAAATCAAGCTCAACTGGTGTTGAACGCCCAAAAATACTTATTAAAACCCTGAGCTTACTTTTATCTGGTTTTACTTCTTCCACAAGTCCGTTGAAACCGCTAAATGGGCCGTCAATAACCCTAACCTCATCACCTTGTTCGAAGTAAAATTTCGGTTTAGGTTTCTCTTCCCCATCCTTCATCCTGCTCAATACTCCCTTGGCCTCATCCTCGGATATTGGAACAGGTTTAGTCTTCCCGCCTAAAAACCCGGTTGCCTTATCAGTATCTTGTACCAGATGCCATGTTTCATCAGTCAACGCCATTTGTATCATTATGTAACCAGGATAAAATTTCCGGGAAGATGTCTTTTTCTTTCCCTTAACCAACTCTACTACCTTTTCAGTAGGCACTATTATTTGTCCAAAAAAATCCTCTTTTCCGAAAGATTTGATTTTCTCTTCTAAGGCTAATTTTACCCTGTTCTCAAATCCAGAATAGGTATGAACTATATACCATTTTAATTCCACACAAGCACCTTATTTCCGTCGATTATTTATCCAACTATATTCTTTATAATCTTTACCAGACCAAAGTCGACCAACCCTAAGAAAAATCCAATAAAAAATACTAAAACTATAACTACTGCAGTTACAGAGAGAAGCTCTTTTTTCGTTGGCCATGTTACCTTTTTAAGCTCCATTTTGGAATCAAGCAAAAATTGGCGTACTATTGAGAAATATTTCTTTGACCCGGATATTCCGTTCTCTATTTTCTTATGGGCATCTTTCTTTGCCGGCCCTGTTTGCTTGTTAACCTTTTCCGGGATTGTATCCTTCTGAACCCTTACCTGTTTCCGGCTACTTGCAGTTGGTTGTGAAATTTTTTTCTTATTATTATTCTTTTTTCTGCTAATTTTTGTTTTTTTCATAATCCACTTAGATTTTTTATAAACCAATTCAGCAAGCCATTCCTATTTAAAGGCAGATAGTCACAGATCATTTGCCCTATTAGTCTTAGGCTTTGTTCGACCCGCCTCATTAGTTCATTAGTTAAAAAATTACTATGTTTAAATTTTTTAAAAAATGGCAGGCCAGGAGGGATTCGAACCCCCAGCACCCGGATTTGGAGTCCGGTGCTCTAACCGTTAGAGCTACTGGCCTGCATAAACAAGTCTCTACTTTACTTCTTTATGTAAAGTGTGTGTCTGGCAAAACGGACAATACTTCTTAAACTGTAACTTATCCGTGGTTCTCTTTTTGTTTTTAGTGGTTGTATAATTTTTGCGTTTACATACCGTACAGCCCAAAGTGATAATATCTCTCATATCAATATCTCTTACTCTATTATGTCGCTTATTACCCCTGCGCCAACTGTCCTGCCGCCTTC
>CAYSWP010000025.1:0-13307 GCA_964434795.1 uncultured Desulfobacteraceae bacterium
TGTTTTAATTATTATAAGTTCTTTCCTCGCTAACATCATATGGAACTTCGCCGCGAGCTCATACATCCTGCTCATTAGTCAAGGTTGTTAATGCTGCTGACCCAGTTTTCTTCAATACAATATAACATTTGAATATCAAGGGTTTGCGATTAAAAGACTGTTTTCCTTATTCTACATCTTCTCTTGGGTATTGCTGTTTTCACTCTTTTATTGGTTACTTCATCAGTTGTAGATGTTCTGAACAGGGAATTCCATAACCTAAGATTTTTTGTGTCTTACTCACCCTTAAACAAAGAAAGGAGGTCATGCCATGAAAGCAGGAATAATTTTCACTGGAACAGGCCCAATTCTCATTTTAACCACATATGAATCTTTCAATGATTCCAAATTTGCGGAGAAACTCAATGTTAAAGGGATCAAAAAGTTTATCGCTTCTGAGCTTCCTTTGGAAAAAGTCAAGAAGAAATATGGAAATCATTTTTCGGTCGTTATGGGAGATCTTAATCAGACAGACGACTTGAGGGTTCTGGACTACAACGGGTATAACGTTTTCTATAACTTTTCGTTTTCAGATATGGGTAAACCTGTCTACCATGAACTGTAGTTTTTACCATGTTTACCTCTGGATAAGCCTCTTTACTTATTATATATCCAGTTTCGGTTCATGCGAGCAGCCAAGCTCAGTTAAAGGGGTCATGAACAGTTAATTTGGTCAGTGAATGTGCTATGACTTGACTTGGCCAGATGCTGTTTTACCACATTTCACCCTTAGAGCTCCTATTTTTATGATTTTTTCCTCACACTTACGGGCGTATATTAGCCGCCATTTTTTGCGGCCGGAATTGCTGCGACCTTTAGCTTTCCAATAATAAAGCCAAAAGGGAACAATAAGGAATTTACCTATGTTTAAAAGAGTAACCGAATCCAGCCAAGACGAATATTTTTCCAGCATCGATGACGTTAAAAATTATGCTGAGAGCGCAAAGAAATCTATGATGAGGTACAAAGCATTCCTATCAAACCTTCAATCTCTTGATATCAAAGGCAGGTATCTTGAGGTTGGCGCAGGGCCTGGTGTTCTGACGGTTGAAATCGCCCGAACTTATCCTGAAGTTGAAATAACTGCTTTAGAATTATTACCAGATATGGTTACAGTTGGGCGAGAATATGTTGCTGAAAATAAATTGGATAATCGAATTAAATTTGTTGCCGGTGATGTCGAAGATGAAAAGTTCATCCATTCATTAGGTGAATTCGATTTGGTTTATTCTACTTATTCGCTTCATCATTGGACCAACCCTGATAAAGCAGTAGTTAATTTGTATAGTGCGGTTAATAAAGGTGGAATGCTGTACATATATGACCTGAGAAGAGTTTGGTGGCTTTACTGGATTCCAATTAAAAATGGTTTTTTCCATTCAATTAGAGCATCATATTTGCCAAATGAGACAAAATTAATGCTTAGGGAATTGGGTATGCAAAAAACGGAAATACAGAAAGAATTTCCGTTCATGCATTCAATTTTTGTAAAAAACGAAACAATGGGGCCACCTACACATTTGATAAAATGACTCTTGCTCGGAAGGGCTGCAAACAATACAAATAAATACATGATGATATCAAAGGTATTACGCGGACTATGGCCCGGCCATTAAGAAAGGAATGTTCGGGTGTGCGCCGGCTATGTTCCTCCACCAGGAAATGAAGGTAGAGACTGGAAACATTGTCAAAACGATAGATGCAAAACAGGTTTGTCAAATGTGCAAGTCTGAGCTCTGACCCCATTTTTTTCTATGCTGCGGTTGCTTCTGATTCTATTACTTGACCTGTACCAAAGGATGGAGTAATTTCCGTTTGAGATTCGGAAGAAATGACCTTGTAGAATTGAATCAAACGAATTCCTAATGTGCCGGCGAGTCTTTTGTAAAAAACGAAACCATTGACTGGATCTTCTTCTATGATCTTTTGTAAATCTTTCTTGTCAATTTTTAGTAACTTTGTAATATCCTTACATTCTGCAGACGCCGAATAAACATCACGGTCAACAAGACTCGACCATCCAAAGGCCTCTCCTGCATGATCAACTGCGTAAACCGTATGCCCTGACTCACCAATAGTTATCTTGACTTTCCCTTTAAGTAAGATGTAAAAATGATTTGCAGGGTCGCCATCCCGAAAGAGAAAATAACCTTTTTTATAGGACTCCTTTATTGCAATACCCATGAATTTTTCTATAAAAGGCTTATTCATCCCTCGTAAGAGATCTGCTTGTGTGAAATACATGACTATTCCTCCTTTCTCTCCAAGCCACCATGGATCAGCCAAAGATACCATGGGGAAACAAATGAGTTAAAGGTTAGAAAAACCTGAGCGATCTATCAATTAGGTATCTCTATCCCCCAAGGGCAATATTAATACCCTTGGGGGTTTCATATCGGTAATTTAAGAAAACCCTTTTTCATAGAATCCTCACTAAGGTAGGTTTAATTTATTTCAGAAAGATATCGAATATGCTAAAAGACGAGCAAACGAAATAGAGGGGTATAAGATCAGAGAGTCGTGAAAACATTGATTGTTTTTTTTATTTTATTTTAAACTTGAATAGCAGTTAAGTCAAGCAAAAAAGCTGTAATACAGCAATTCTAATTATAGCGAAATAAGATACTTAGCCACAGACCCACGCAGACCCACACAGACATTTTAGCCGAGCGACTCGCTCGGCTAAAATAGTATCATCGCTTCGCGAAAAGAGCTAAAGGGTATAGGATAAATAATTTGTCCGTGGTCGTCTGTGTGTGTCCGTGGCTGATAAATTATCCCTAAATGAGAATTGCTGGCTGTAATATCTCAGCTCTAAACTCTATATTATTCAAGCATATAGGATGGTAGTTGTGCAAAATCTTCTCTTTTTTTGTTTTTGATATCCCGCACAAAAGTATTGAAGAAAATTTGGATAATATATATAACGAACAAAAACTAAACATTACTATTCAGGTGTCTCTTTTTTTGACAGGATAACAGGATAAACAGGAATCTATGTTAAGTCACAAACAAGACATTATTGTAATAATCCTGTAAATCAAAAGAAATATCCTGGCAAAATACCTTACAGATAGACCTCTGATAAGGAATTAATATAATCTCTTTGGGTCTCTCTTAAATGTGAAACGAATATTCAAATTAACTCCCGATCAATCGGGAGAGCAGGTTAAACCAAATTACAATGGAAGGGTTTAAACTAATCACTTACCCCTATAGCAAGGAAAGGTCTATCAGGATAGTTAGAGGATTTACAGGAATTAAAAAATCAAGTTAATCCTGTTATCCTGTCTAATATATACCTGGGTAGTTACAACTAAACAATTATGGAAAAAGAAAATTATTTTGATAACGATAAAGCCGTTATAGATCCTGCGAGAGAAAAAGCAGAGCCTCATTTAGGGCCATGGGCTATAATGGTAGCTACCCCTTCGGAACTTTCGTCCATGGTTGCCTATAGTCACGCTGAAAAGACAGCCATGAGTTCAGGTTATCCGTTTAAGCTTTTTATTGTTAAAAAAGAAAATGACTATCCTCTTGGTTTGGCAGGACCTTTCTTAGGGGCGCCGCAAGGGGTAATTGTCATGGAAAAGCTTATTGCCCTGGGAGCAAGAAAAATTCTGGTATTAGGGTGGTGCGGCTCCCTACAGCCGGATATTTTAATTGGGGACTGCATAATTCCTACTTCTGCCTTTTCAGAAGAAGGAACTTCGAAACATTATCCTGTTAATAAAAAAAATATAGGCACAAGTGTATTTTTAAATAACAAACTTGATGATATGTTAGACAAAGCTTGTATTATAGCCAACAAAGGACCAATCTGGACAACGGATGCCATTTACAGGGAAACTGAAAAGAAGGTGAAAGCCTATAGCAAGAAAGGACTTTTGGCCGTAGAAATGGAAATGTCCGCCCTCATAAATTTAGCCGCTTACCGTTCAGTAGAAATGTCCGGATTGTTAATAGTATCAGATGAGCTCTTTTCCCTTAAATGGCGTCATGGATTCAGTGGTAAGAAATTAAAAAAGAAAAGTATAGAGGCTGGTCGCCTTCTACTTAACCTATGCATAGATGATGGATAAGATATTTATGGTTAACAGGGAAAAAGAAAAAACTGAATTAACCGCACTGAGAGAAGAGATACAATATCATAATTACCGATATTATATCCTGGATGACCCTGAAATTTCCGACATGGAATATGACCGTCTTTTTCAACGGCTCCTACAGATAGAGAAAAGATATCCTGAATTAATTGTTCCGGAATCACCGAGTCAAAGGGTAGGCGCGCCTATTGAGGGTGGCTTTAAGACAGCGAAACACAGCGTACCAATGCTTAGTCTGGAAAACGGATTTTCCGATAAGGAAATAAGGGAATTTGAGGAAAGGATTAAGCGATTATTAGCCCGCCAGGGAATAAATAGTCATGCTATTAATTATATTGTAGAACCAAAGATGGACGGACTGGCTGTTGAGCTTATCTATGAAAATGCTATCCTAAAAACTGCATCAACAAGGGGTGATGGTTATTCCGGCGAGGATATAACCTCTAATGTAAAAACCATTAAATCCATACCTTTAAAGCTTCTGCCCTGGAAAAACGGCCCAGCTCTCCCTGAGTATATAGAGATAAGAGGCGAAGTCTACATGGAAAAAAAGGCCTTCCAGATCCTGAACAAAGAAAGAGAAAAAAACAATGAGCCGCCGTTCGCAAATCCCAGAAATGCCGCTGCCGGATCAGTGAGACAGCTTGACCCAGTCATAACAGCGAGACGCCCTTTGATGTTCTTCTC
This sequence comes from uncultured Desulfobacteraceae bacterium, assembly GCA_964434795.1. Lineage (GTDB taxonomy): Bacteria > Desulfobacterota > DSM-4660 > Desulfatiglandales > B25-G16 > M55B121. The sequence continues at coordinate 4,833 of CAYSWP010000025.1, forward strand.
TTATGGCTTAGGAAAGGTAACAGGATGGACATTTGATTCGCAATTGGAATTGTTGACTGCCCTCAATAAGTGGGGGTCCAGGGTGAATAATAAATTTATAAAAAAATGTAATAATATTGATGAGGCCATTTCTCATTGCCAATATTTAGAAAGCAGAAAGCATGACCTACAGTACGAAATTGATGGTGCAGTCATCAAGGTAAACTCAATGGGCCTGCAAAGGGACTTGGGGGAAAAGTCACGAAGCCCCAGATGGGCCCTGGCCTACAAATTTGAGCCAATGCAATCGACAACCAAAATTCTGAAAATTAATGTTCAAGTTGGCAGGACAGGCGCACTTACGCCTGTAGCTGTTTTAGAAACGGTAGAGATAGGCGGGGTAAGGGTCAGCAGGGCTACCCTGCACAACCAGGAAGAAATTGAAAGAAAAGATATAATGACAGGGGATACTGTAGTTATTCAAAGAGCCGGAGACGTTATACCGGAAGTTGTAAAGGTTATAACTTCAAAGCGAACAGGAAAAGAAAAACCATTCAAGATGCCGAATAGATGCCCTGTATGCGGCTCTGAGCTCTCAGTCTCTGCAGGTGATGTTGTATTGAGATGCAGTAACCCAGAATGTCCAGCCCAGGTTAAAGGCTCGATAAAACACTTTGTATCCAAAGATGCCATGGATATAGATGGGCTCGGTGACAAAATTGTAGAGCAATTAATAGATAAAGGCCTCATAAAAGACGCTGCTGATATATATAATCTAAACATAGAGGCCCTCCTGCCCCTTGATAAAATGGCTGAAAAATTGGGCACCAATATACTTAATGCTATAAAAACCAGTAAAAAACCCACATTATCAAGGTTTATATATTCCCTTGGCATACGACATGTAGGTGAGCACGTGGCAAATGTCCTCGCTGAAAAATTCAGGGATTTCAATAAACTTTCCAATGCTTCCATGGAAGATTTGTTAGCCGTCTATGAAATAGGGCCGGAAATAGCAGATAGTCTTGTCTCGTATTTTGCAAATAAAAAAAATATCTCCATTACAAATCGTCTCTTTGAAGCGGGCATAAAAATTAACGAAATGCCTGCAAGCGCTGGAGAAATAAAAAAACATACTTTTTCAGATAAATCTATCGTATTAACAGGAACACTGTCTTCGCTTTCACGGCAAAAGGCGAAAAAACTTATTGAAGAAAAAAAAGGAATTGTATCAAACTCTATAAGCAGCAAAACAGATTACCTTGTTTTAGGAGAATCTCCAGGATCCAAGTTTTCCAAGGCAAAGAAATTGGGAGTACATATTTTATATGAAGAAGAATTTTTAGATATTTTAAACAGGGAAAGCTGATATGGCTAATATTAGATCTCACCTTATTATTGAAGGAAGGGTGCAGGGTGTCTGGTTCAGAGACTCTACAGAAAGGGAAGCGAACCGGTTGAATGTCACTGGTTGGGTGAAAAACCGCCGCGATAGAAACGTTGAACTCATAGCTGAGGGTTCAAAGGAAAATGTAGCTAAATTAAAAGACTGGTGTCATATTGGGCCCCCTTCTGCACATGTAACAGGTGTTAATGAATCCATAGAAAACTACACTGGAGAGTTTGAATCCTTTGAAATAATCTATTAAAATAGCTGAAAAGAAAGGAAATTTTTATATGAAAAAACCATTAAACTTAATACTGACTGTATCTTCCTTATTTTCTGTTCTGTTTCTGTTTATTTCCGGATGTGCAACTGTATCATCACTAATTCCGTCTATATCATCGAACAATGAATGGCCGAGAAAAAGAGCGATGGTTATGCCTGTAAATAATCTCACTAACCTGTCTATAGACGAATCAACAGATATTAGTAGCAACTTGACAAGGGCTTTAAAAAATACCGGACTTTTTAATGTTTACCAGCAAAAGGAACCTAAAAAATACAATTTCCTCAACCCTGAAAAGACAAGTAATCTGGAATTTTTTAAGCCCTTTAGTGACATGGGCATGAACGTCATTATCTTTACAACCCTGCACCCTATAGAACAAACTAACGTAAAATCAGGCATATGGCCTTTTAGGAAAAAGTCCCAGGAGTTTACAGTAATAGTGAACATAGACATATTTGATGTTTACAAAGAAACAGTACTGTTAAGTAAAGAAATTATCCGGGATATTACATTACCTCTTGAGGATTTAATAGGGAGAGGGGAAAATATTTTAGATGCTGAAAATAAAAAATCGGCGTTAAGAGAGTGTCTTCCAGCCATCCTCAAAAAGTCCGTAAAGGCTATATGTCACTCCCTGAATAATAATATATGGGAGGGAAAAATAGCCTCTGTTGATAAAAAAACGATAACCATTAATGCCGGTAGAGATGCGGGCCTTAAAACCGGCGCTGTATTAGTTGTGTTTGAGAAGGGTGAACTTATTACCGCATTTAAAGGGAAAGTATACCAATCAACAGGTAAAGAGGTAGGTGAAATAAAAATTTTCCAATTAAAACAACGCCATTCCCTTGCCGAGCCTCTTACTGGAACTAATTTCAAAGCAGACCAGATAATAAGGGTTAAAGAATAATATGTAAGGATATTCTTAATTCACTTAATTAACTTCTTTTAAAGAATAGCCTTCATCCGTTTTGAGAACCTGGATCAATGCAACGTATAATTCATGTCCATCCTCATATCTAACAAATACAAATGAAGGGCTAATAAAATCTATCTTGCTTATAAACCACTTCCCACCACGTAATGGTTTTTGTTTAACAATAGTGGAAATATTCTTATCTAACAAATCAGATACAGTTTCTTTATAATCTAAATATTGAGGATCATCATTGAATTTATTGAGGGATTGATAGTCTTCACCCAATATCTTAATCAAACGAAAAGCTTTTGTAAGCTTATCGGCGCTTTCATTGAGATTAAATTTTAATTCATTTATGAAAATCTCATTTTTATTTACACGTCCTGTTAAATAAAGACAATAGGCCGTTAAAAAAATCGTACCAATAAGTGCGAACAAAAATATAAATTTATCTGCTTTTTTCATAATTCCAATTTTTAACAAAAGCTGGTCACAGGATCAGTCCGTCTTTTTAAAAAGCTCTTCCAAGGCCTTTTTTGCCGTTTCCTCTTTTCCCCTGCCATTACCATCTCCCCCTATTAAAACAAAGTAATCACAAAAATTTTCCCTTTTCTTATCAACTACCCGCTCAGCGATTGTTTCCTTGCACTGATTATACGATTGCAGGTCATAAAATTTACATTGGATGCAGCAATGTAAATCTCTGCCGCAGTTAGGGCATGTGTCATGACGAAATACCTGCCCTTCCCATTCTATTACTTTATTGCAAAACGCGCATGTTATCATACTGATACTCCATGATGGTTAGGGAAACCAGACTCAAGATTTATTATTTCTTAAAGATTAAAGAATTGCAATACAATATTTAATGACAGTATAATGACAACCAAACGATTATTGCAATAATCTACTTTGCCATGACCGTGGGTGCAGAAAGTCCATAGAATGTGTTTTTTCTGAATCTGTTATCAGGTCACATACCATGTTTGATAAATACGTAAAGGTGAAAATACTGGAAAATGAGATTGAGGCACGCCTTTTAGACTCAGTTTTAGATGAACGTAATATACCACATATGATTGTATCATATCATGACACTGCATATAATGGCCTATATCAAACACAGAAAGGCTGGGGTTATGTAAAGGCGCCAGTCGCATATCATAATGAAATATCAGAAATATTATCTTACATAAGAAGGGTTGATTAATCTTCAATCTCTTCATAATTTATTCCACGGCTAAAATATATTTATTCCATACGGTAAACAACGCCTAAGGGCATACCTGAGGCATTTGCGCTGTTCATAACCAACCGTAATTGCGGGAGAAATTTGCCATGAAAAAATCTTTACCCCAAAATTTAGATTCGTGCTATAATAATCTTTACAAATCTAATTTTTATGATTATTATTTTAATAAATATTGAAATTGTTAAAGTTTTGTAAAAAATCGCCGAATAATAAAATTAGTAGAAAATAAATAGTATTATTTGCTAAATTCTTTAAAATCGAATATATAATAATAAAGGATTTTAAAAAAGCATTATATGCCACCAGACTTCAATCTAAATAGTAAAAACCATGAAAAGGCTAAGGTCGCCTGAGGGTTAAATATTAATAAAGGGAGTTTGAGGTGACATAAAGAAAGCTTCTCAGATGTATGTGCATCTTTTCATCTGGTGATCTCCCAATAATACATAAAGAAGAGATATGCACCGGGGATAATAACGACATCTTGGGAAGCCAATGCAGTTGTTAGTAAAGTTAATTAGTCAATCTAACAGCTAAACACTTAGTCCTTTAAGATGTTTAAAAATTAAAAAACCAAACCTTTTATAAAGACCCGCATATCAATATTTGATTTGCGGGTCTTTTATATGTTAGAGATATAATTAATATGCAGAAAATATCCCTTGATCGTGCAACTACCGGTATGAAACTTGCCAAAACAGTCAAAAACAAACGGGGAATGCCTCTATGCACTGCAGGTACCGAGCTTAACGAAGATACAATCTTAAGACTTTCCAATGCAGGGGTTACTGGAATTTCAGTGAAAGGAAATCCTCTCGTCGAGGATGCTAATACCAAGCCATTAAGTCAACAAATAGATGAGCTAAATACCCGTTTCAGCCCTGTAGAGCAAAATCCGCTTATGAAAAAAATCAAGAGTCTTTTTCTTGAATGCCTTAATGAAAGGGTTAAAGAAAGTGAGTGTTGACAGAGATGCAATAAGAAAGCGCCTTAAATCCTTGAAAAATGTGCCTACCATGCCGGGTATTTTTCAGGAGATAAACAAATCAATTCAAAATCCTGAAACAACAGCAGAGGATATTGCTAAAATAATCTCCTCTGATCAGGCACTTTCCGCCAAGATACTGCGCATAGTGAATTCTGTATTATATGGATTTCCTCGTCGGATCTCAAATATAACACATGCCCTTATAATTCTTGGTTTCGATGTAGTGAAAGGTCTTGTGCTTAGCAGTTCGGTTTTTGATGTTATGCTTGCCAGGGGACTCCATGGCCTATGGCAGCATTCTGTAGGATGCGCCATCACCGCAGGAATCATTGCAAGAAGATTAGATATGCCTGACCCGGAAGAAATCTCCGTAGCAGCTCTTTTGCATGACTTAGGGAAGGTCATTATTAAATTGGAACTCCCTGAGGAATCATCACTCATTGAGCAGACAGTCGTGGACAACCAAATATCCATGTATGAGGCGGAAGAAAAAATACTTGGATTTAACCATGCTACTGTGGGAAATTGGCTTTGCCAAGAATGGTATCTGCCTAACAAGCTTGCGAATCCAATAACCTATCACCACAAACCTAACCTTTCGGAATTTGCCATTAAACCTACAGCAATCGTTCATGTTGCCGATGCGCTTGTTAGGGGAATCGGTTTTGGTTTCGCTGGTGACAACCTTGTCCCTAAAATAGATAATAAGGCATGGAATGTTCTTGAGATATCTGATTCCCTTTTGGGGGAAATTATCAGGGAAATTGACGAAAAACTGGATAATGCAGAAGATATTTTCCCTGAGAACGGTTCTGACGTATGATAGATGAAGAAAAAAAACTTCTTGTGATAGATGACAACCCGGATAGCGCTGAGGAATTAAAACAGATATCAACAAAAAATGAATACCCTTTTACTTTTGAAACCTGTGAATCATCTCTCCATGCACTTGACATAATATATAGCAAACCTCCTGATCTAATAATTGTTAGCCAATCACTGGGGGACGATGAATGTAGAAACCTTTGCAACAGGATTAGAAGAGACACAATATTCAATAACCTGCCTATAGTCCTTATGCTTCAACCTGCCGACCATCTCTCTAAAATTGATTGGGAAAATACACCTGTTGATGATTATCTACAAAAGCCCCTCAGCCCTGAGGATTTATGGTCAAGGATTTCTTTAACATTCGCACGGGCAGTAAGAAATAGAGATTCCAACCCCCTTACGCTACTCCCTGGAAATCATTCAATAATGAGTGAGCTACAACTGAGGATTGACAGGAAAGTTCATTTTTCCGTAGGCTATGTTGATCTCGACAATTTTAAATCCTATAACGATAAATACGGTTTTTTAAGGGGAGATGAAATTATAAAAATAACTGCACGACTTTTAACCAACTCCGTACATAAACTACATACTGATGGATCCTTTGTAGGGCATATCGGTGGTGATGATTTTGTCTTTATTATGCCTCCAGACCTAATAGATGCTGTTTGCAATGAAATAATTAATAATTTTGATCTCGTAATAGGAAATTTCTACGATGAAGGTGACAGGACCCGCGGCTTTATCGATTCCACGAACAGAAAGGGACAAAAGGAACGCTTTCCAATAATGACATTGTCCATTGCTGTTATATCAAATGAATACTACCCTATAAAACATATTGGGCAAATTAGTGCCATAGCTGCAGAGATTAAAAAGCGTGTTAAAGCAATTCCAGGAAGCAACTACGCAAAGGATTTGCGTCGTTCAACCTGAATCTTTTAGTTCAAAATCTTCTCACGACCTCTATATTTTACTTTACTTATATATCAGATATAATTATCATTCCTGCTTATATTTATAAATGTCAAAATTTGTAAAAACATCCTCAGAAAAATGCAATTGAGGTTAGTCTGATATAAATTCTTTTACTGACTCAATGACCGGCTGATAAAAACGTACAAAAAGGAGGTTTTAATGGGCGCTACTGCAGATAAAATCAATGAATTAAAGGTGAGGGAAGAAAAACTTCGTGCCATGGGCGGGGAAAAACAAATTCAAAAACAGCACGACAAGGGCAAGCTTACTGCCAGGGAAAGACTGGATCAGCTCTTTGATGAAGGAAGCTTCCGAGAACTTGATTTGTATGTTGAACATCGAAGTACAAACTTTAACATGCCTGAAACCACTGTGCCGAGTGAGGGTGTTATAACCGGCCACGGAACCGTCAATGGAAGGGTTGTGTTTGCATTTTCACAGGATTTTACATCTATGGCAGGTACATTAGGGGAAATGCATGCAAAGAAGATATGTAAGGTTATGGACCTCGCCCTCAAGACAGGCGCCCCTATTATCGGTTTTAATGATTCAGGAGGAGCGAGAATACAGGAAGGCGTAGATTCCCTTGGAGGATACGGTGATATATTTTTCAGAAATTCAAGTGCATCTGGTGTTATCCCCCAGATATCCGCTATTATGGGGCCTACGGCCGGAGGAGCAGTCTATTCTCCTGCAATGACTGATTGGATATTTATGACAAAAAAAAGCAGCTACATGTTTATCACAGGCCCTGCTGTAATTAAAACAACTATTGGAGAGGATATAAATCAAGAGGACCTTGGTGGAGCCATGACCCATAACACAAAAAGCGGAGTAGCCCACTTTGCATGTGAAAGCGACGAGAATTCCATTCAAATGATCAAAGAGCTGCTTACTTACCTGCCGGCAAACAACATGGAAGAACCTCCAATAGTTGAAACAGGAGATGATCCTGAGAGGATTGATATGGCGCTTGATACAATAATACCGGATAATCCAAAGGCATATTATGATATGAAGGATGTTATTCGCTCCATCGTAGATAATGGACAGATATTTGAGCCCCATGAATATTTTGCAAAAAATATAATAATTTGTTTTGCAAGATTGGATGGAAAAACAGTAGGGATCATTGCTAATCAGCCCAAATTCCTTGCAGGATGCCTTGATATCAACGCATCAGACAAGGCCACCAGGTTCATAAGGTTTTGCGATGCCTTTAATATCCCATTGCTTACCTTTGTAGATGTGCCGGGTTATCTGCCCGGAAGCACGCAGGAATGGGGAGGGATAATTAGACATGGGGCCAAGCTCTTATGGTGCTACAGCGAGGCTACAGTTCCAAAGATAACTGTTATAACCAGAAAAGATTACGGGGGCTCGTACTTAGCCATGTGCAGCCGGCACTTAGGCAGCGACTACGTTATTGCATGGCCAACCGCAGAAATAGCCGTTATGGGAGCTGAACAAGCAGCAGGAATTATTCATGGAAGAGAAATCAAGGCGGCAGATGACCCATCAGCAAAAAAGGAGGAAAGGATTTCAGAGTACAGGGATCAATTCTCCAATCCTTATATTGCCGCATCAAGGGGATTTGTAGATGCAGTAATCACTCCCCATGAGACAAGGCCCAGGATAATAGATGCCTTAAACATGTTAGCAACAAAAATAGAAACAAGGCCTGAAAAAAAACATGGCAATATCCCAGTTTAGGCTTAGTATAAAGAGAAATGCTTAAAAAAAGGATGAATATAGATTTCCTTAATCGTTCACGGTTCACTGCTTTGGGTTATTATTTTAGGATCATCTCCCGATTAGTTGTAGCAAATTAAGGCAAGTCAAGTGAATAATCTTC
>CAYSWP010000026.1:0-13151 GCA_964434795.1 uncultured Desulfobacteraceae bacterium
TTCGATGTTGGACGTTCATCTTTCAAAACAACCCCGTACGGCATAAATGTAACCTGTGAGTGTTTGCAAAATAACTTAGCGCTTATGCCCCTTAATCCCCTCCCATCAAGGGAGGGGAAAGAAAGGGAGAAATTTCCATCAAGGGATATGAATTTACTCACTTAAAATGGGAAAGAACCAAAAAAATTATCTTATAATTGTTTTATGCCTGTTTAGCATTACAATGATTGCATATGGTATTGTCTGCAATAATAATATTATATTTATTGTTGGGCTTATATTGGTAATTGGGTGTTATATTTTCACAAGAAAAAGATTAAAAGAACACGCTCGTAAACTATGATGGACTCATAAAAATAAGAGTTATCTTATTTACTTGTAACCGTTTTTAAGGAACCTTTACAGGCTTATCAAGCTCAATAATTTTAAAGCCAGGCAATGGCTTCAGGGCAAAAATCTCATCAGGGACCGGCCTGTTTACCTCAAAATTTTTATATTCTATTTTTACCAGCCTATTCCTTTTTTCTTGTATTATCTCAATCTGTAATGGTGAATACCCGAAAGTCATTTTCCTGAATTTAGATAAAGTTATTGTAATCTCTTTCATTGGGAAATAAACAGATTTTGGGAGAACAGGATTAGAGGAAAAACGTATTATTTCTATAGCTTCACTGTTGCTGTTTAAAAGGACAACTTCGTTCGGCTCAAACCTGACTGCCCTCTCTGCCTCGTCTAATACAGGCGCTCTACCGGCTAATATATCCCAGATAGATTGAGGATCAAGGTCCAGCAGGAAGAGCTGATCAATATTTAGAGAGCCTCCGTGACCCCGGAAAAATTTTTTTTCCATTAGAGAAAGCACTGAAATATCTCTTCCATTAATTACTATATGAAAGAGTGGCTTTCCCCAAATATGAGTAATTTCAATCCGTGTCTTAAATGGCCTTTTCCCAACAATAAACAAATTGGATTCTAATTCACCTTCCTCGCCTTCAAAAATTATCTTTCCAATTCCCTGAAAGCTGTCTATCTCTTTATTTTGCTCTCTTAGAGAAAATACGAGCTGGGAAGCGTCTTCCTGGAGGAAGGGTTTAGTTTTTTTAGGTGGTTGCCTGAGCGGAGAGCATCCAATGGGTAGGGTTACGATAAAAATGATCAGATATAATATAAGATTGTTCCATTTTCTACCGGAAATCAAAGGTTATCACCATTAAGTTGTTTCTCAGTGTCCTTAATTTTTTTATTTAGTCTATCTTTTTCTGCATTCTTTAAAGAAAGTGTGCCCTTGTAAATCCTTAAGGCATTCATGAAATCACTGATTTTATAATAAACATCACCTAAATGTTCGGTAATAGAAGCATCTTCCGGCGTCAATTTCATAGCCTTTTTTAATTCCATAATTGCCTTATCATAGTATCCTTTCTTAAAATATAACCAGCCAAGACTATCAATTATGAAGCCGGCATTGGGCCTGTTTTTTATCGCCTTTTCAATTAATTCTTGTGCCCTATCAAGGTGGATTCCTTTGTCGGCATAGGTATAACCAATATAGTTAAGGGCCTCTGCATGATTAGGCTCTATCTTTATAACCATCTCCATGTATTTTATGCATTCTTCATTTTCATCCAATTTATCCAGTACAACCCCAAGCCTAAAAAGAAGGTCTACATTATTTTCGTTATGCTTCAGGCCATCCTCCAACGTATCTTTAGCGCTGAGATAATCCTCCTTTTTTTCATATAATGATTCGAGCATTAAATAAAGCTCAGGCTTATCCCTTTTTTGGTTTATTGCTTCTTTGAGAAGGGTGATTGCTTGACCGGATTTTTCTTGTTTTTCTAAAATATAGGCCATATGCATCCTGGCGTTTATTGATTTTTCACTATCTAATTTTATGGAATCAAAATTTTTATAGGCATTTTCTAAATCTCCACTCTCCTCCATGGCCGCCCCTAAATAATATCGGGCCTCTTGGTCATCCGGTCGTACAGACAATATTAATTTGAATTCCGATATAGATTCATTGAATTTCTCGTGTCTCAGATATATAAGGCCTAATCTCTTTCTTCCTACATCACCAGGTTTTATTATTTTTTTTATTTCATTAATATATTTCTCTGCAAGTTCATCATAGCCGGAATCGTAATAAAGCTCTATCAGCCTTTCCCTCGCTATTAAGTTCGACGGATAAAAATTAAGTATTTTTTTATAGGTCATTAATGCAGCATCATTTTCATTTAACTTACTGTGGAGTTCGGCCAGTTCAAAAAGAACAGGGGCAAATCCTGAATTAATATCAATAGCTTTAAGGAATGTCTTTTTTGCCTTGTCATACTCCTTAAGCTCCATGTATGTCTTGCCCTTGTAATAATAGGCCATTAATAGTTCAGGTTCATTTTTGATAAGAATCGATAGCTCTTCTAATGCAGTATTAAATTTTTCCAACCTGATAAGATGGGCAATTAGATAAAGTCTTATGTCTTTGTTTGATGGGTCTTTGGAAAGTATTTTCCTGTATTGGGAAACAGCCGAATCAAATCTCTCAAGCTGGGAATAAACATCTGCCAACAACTCCCTGAACCTAAGATTATCAGGTTCTATATCAACTGCCCTTTCAGCATGATTAAGCGATTCTTCCACCTTGCCATTTTCAACAAGCACATATGCCAGTTTTGTGAGCAGGTACGCTGAACCTTGATCGTGCTGGATGGCATCCTTTAAATAAATTTCAGCCTCATCATAGCAATCATTATTTAAGGCTATACAGGCTAATGTGTAGTTCTTATAAGCGTGATAGAGGTGATCTTTCTCAGGTGTCTCAGTGGAGGCATAGTTTTTAGCAGAAGAGGGTTTTTTCTCTACACCGCTGCAGGATATGACAATTAGCATTACAAGGAGCGATAAATAGATAGGCAGGTTTTTAAATTTTTTATTCATCTAATAAATCAAAAAAGTTTTCTTCAAAATTCTGTATGTTCGCCATTAACCATGTTTTGGTCTTTTTAAGGATTTTTTCCTGTATTTGACGAATCCTTTCTCTTGATATACTATATTTATCTCCAAGTTCCTGGAGCGTCATAGGTTCGTCAGTCAATATTCTACTATCAAATATATCCCTATGCTTTTCGGAAAGCGTGCTTCTGTACTCTTCTAATTTTTCAAGAAGCAATTTCCTCCGCTCATTGAGAGATACCTGTTTATCAACCTCCATTTCCTGTGATGGCAGAAAAGAGCTGTAATCCTGGCTTGAATCCTCCTTAACCGGTGCGTCAATGGATACCTCCCAAGAGCCTAAACGCTGTCCCATCTCGATAATTTCATCTTTCTTGACATCTAACCGTTCTGCTAAAAGTTTTGGCTCAGGTTCGTAACCTAAAGACAAAAGCCTGTCTTTTTCCTTCGCAAGATTAAAAAAAAGTTTTCTCTGGGCCTGGGTAGTGCCGATCTTGACCAGCTTCCAATTCTCCATAATAAATTTAAGAATATAGGCCTTTATCCAAAACGAGGCATAATATGAAAACTTAATTCCCTTATAGGGATCAAATTTTTTTACTGCCTGCATCAAGCCGATATTTCCCTCTTGGATCAAATCCATAAGGTTTTTCATCCAATGCTTATGAAAATCCATTGAAATTTTCACTACTAATCTTAGATTCGATAAAATAAGCTTATGGGCGGCATCTTTGTCGTTTTCTTCCCTATACTTAGTGGCAAGGGCTATCTCTTCCTCTTTACTGAGCAGCTTATATTTCCTTACTTCCCATAGATACATCTGCAAAGGGTCGTAGGAGACTAAATCCCAATTTTGCTTCTCCTTTGGAACAGGTCTAAGATCCTGTTCGCTTTTTTTTTGCAGGCTGCGTTGCCCTTTAGGGTTATTCATATCTTTTTTTGTTTTTTTATCAGACATATCTATACAATAGACCTCGTCAAACAGTTTAGTGGTTGAATAGTTGAGTTGGAAATAAAATTATCATCATTTCAATTAGTTACAAATATCAAAATGGCATATATTCTCGCCATGGCAGGACTAAAAGAGATTATGCCTGAACATTGAACCACTTAACTATTGCCCGACCGAAAACTGTTATTTTTCCCAATCTCTGCGTCAGGCTCAAATTATAATCCTCGAAATACTCAATGTATTCCTGTGGTTATAATTTTCGCCTTTCTTAATATTGGAAAAAATTCCTAGTTTTCGCTCAGGCACTAACTACTCAACTATTTGACCACTTAACAAGATCTGCACACTTTATAAGAGTTAGGGAATCACGCATCTTGAATATTGACTATGCAGTATTTCTTTTTTCCTGCACGGAGGAGAATTGCATTATCCTTTAAATTATCTGCCCCGACTATTATATCAAAAGTGGGCACCCTTTTTCCATTAATATATGCACCTCCCTGAGATATCAACCTTCTTGCCTCACCCCTTGTTTTGCATAAGCCTGAATTAGTTAACAATATATAAGCCTCTATACCCTTGTTTAATTCTCCATAGGTCATTTGGTAAGATGGGGCTCCATTAAAATCATCGACAACTTTTTTGCTAAACAATTGTAAGGAGGTATCTTTAGCTTTATCCGCCTCCTCTTTGCCATGGCATATTTTGGTAGCCTCATAGGCCAATATATTTTTCGCCTCCCTTAAATGCTCCCCTCCTTTAAAGGTAAGTCTTTCTATCTCATCCATCGGCAGGAAGGTAAAATGGGAAAGAAATCTTTTCACATCTCTATCATCTATATTTATCCAATACTGGTAGTATTCATAGGGTGATGTAAGTTCATGATCAAGCCATACTGCACCGCTTTGTGTTTTCCCCATCTTGGATCCATCAGCAGTAGTGATAAGGGGAAAAGTTAGGCCCTGTATAGCATAACCCTCTAATCTCCTTGTAAGGTCAGCTCCTGCTAAGATATTTCCCCATTGATCATTTCCACCCATTTGCAGTTGACAGTTGTAATTTTTTGATAAATACCAGAAATCATAGGCCTGAAGTAGCATATAGTTGAATTCTAAAAAACTTAATCCAGTCTCCAATCTTTGGCGATAGCTTTCAGCCGCCAACATACGGTTTACACTGAAATGCCTGCCTATATCCCTTAAAAAATCTATGTAATTCAGAGGCGCAAGCCAATCTGCATTGTTAAGCATAAGGGCCTTTTCATTGCTGAAATCTATAAAGTTAGACAACTGGGCCTTTATCCCCTCAGCATTGCTGTTTATTTCCTCTTTTGTCATAACCGGTCTTGCCTGATCTTTGCCGCTTGGGTCACCTACAAGGGCTGTACCCCCACCAACGAGAGCTATTGGCCTGTGGCCACCCCTCTGCATATGCGCCAGTGACATAATAGGCAGCAAGCTCCCAATATGCAGGCTTTTTGCAGTTGGATCAAACCCGATATAACAGCTAACAGGCTTGTCTAAAAGTTGCCTGAGCATTTTTTCATCGGTAACCTGCTCAACAAAGCCTCTTTCCTGAAATACATCATATACGTTTCTCAATTAATTCCCCTCTTGACTTTACCATAAGACCTTGGTTAAGATATAATCTTGATATAGGATTCATCCCTTAATTTTTTTAACCATATGGCATATTTTTCTTCCACTTTTGCCTTAAACAGCTTGGAGTGTATTACGTTCCTTAAATCTTTAAAGGGCTTTATATCGCCTATTTTTTCTTCTAATAACTTCAGTATTTGAAAGCCTGAGATAGTACGATCTAAATTGCTATGCTGTCCCGGGGATAGTTTATCTATCTTTTTTTTCAATATAGGTTCTAAGTTCTTCATTTTTATCCAGCCGAGTTTACCGCCCTCGGCAACAGCAGGCCCCTTGGAGTATTTACGAGCTAAGTCAAAAAAATTTTGCCCCTCTTCTATCTTCCTTATTATATCGTTTCCCAATGCTCTGACTTTGGCAATTTCATCATTATCATCAGGGTCTCTCACCGGCAAAAAAATTCTTGCAAGGAGGACAGTATCTTCCTCTATATAATCTTTAATGTGCTTATTATAGTAATCTTTCATCTCTGCTTCAGTGACAACTATCTTTGATTTTACCTCATGGTTTACTAAACGGGCCTGTTCAATTTCTTTTTTTATCCTTTCTTTATAGTCCTGCAGTGTAATGCCTTCAGCTTTAAGGCTATAAATCAGATCATCCTGTGTTAGTTTATTGTCGATTTTTACCCTCTCGATTGCATCCTCCACATCCTTTGCTGCTACCGTTATACCTAATTTATTTATATGTTGTTCTGCTATTAGCTCATTAATCATGCTGTTCAGGACTGCTAGCCTGACCTTATGGAAATCATCCTCACCTTTTAGTTTTAATTCCCCAACATGTAGTCCGGTTAAATTTTTGATTGATATATTAAGTTCATAGAGTGTAATGATATCACCATTCACTATTGCCACAATTTTGTCAGTCACTTCAGCACAAAAATGAGAAGGTATTAATAAAACTAACACAATCAACACATACGATATATAAAGGTTTTTAATTTTTTTCATTGTTAAGCATCATTTTATCTAAAAGAGAGTGATTTATTTTAACATGGTAATTGTTTCGTAATTCTTTTAGCCATTTCTGATAGTGCTCTTCCCTTGTCTTTTCGAGAAGTATATTTTTTATTTCATCCTTTACCTCTAATATCCCTTTTTGGCCTTCAGGCTCTCTTTGTAACACTTTTAAAATATGATAGCCATATGTTGTTTTAATAATATCGCTTATTCCGCCTATTGGAATAGAAAAAATCACATCAGAGAGTGGTGCCGGGAATGTATCTTTAGTTATCCAGTTAATACCATAATCATCCTGTGGGGTTGAATAAATAGACTCTTGCTTAACCAAAGCATTTAGTTTTTCTCCGGCTCTAATACGGGCCATTATTACCTCAGCATCCTCCCTGGTTTTAGATACTACTTGAGTCACATTGGCTCTTAATGAATGCCTAAATTCCATTACGTGTTCCTTATGGTAAGATTCAATAGAGATATGAGAAATAGGTGGCAGCATCTCAGTCTTCTTCTCTATTATCTTCTTGATAAGCTTTTGCTCTTTTAATCTTTCAATCCATTCCTTGTAGTCTATGCATCTTGATATCAGTGTTTCCTTAAAACTGTTTAACGGATAATCCCTTGTAATATCTTTAATTGCACCTCTTAATTCAATTTCACTCAAGGCAATTCCCATATCCTTTCCATATTCAAGGATAAGGGAGCCATCTACAATTCTATCTATAAGGCTATTTATTGAGGCCCATACAGTTTTTTTAGGGACCCCGTTTTCAAATGATACAATGTTCACTATTCTCTCCAAATCCTCAGTAGTAACTGATCTGTCTCCCACCTTAATCACTGTATTGCTGTTCATAAATGTATCAGGAACACAGGCAAATAAATAAAGGAAAATAGAAAGATAAATGAATTTAAATTTAAAGTATTTTACCATATTAAGATTGATGGTCCCGTAAAAAGTTCTTTCGCTCCCTCATGATGCCCATTTTGGTATTCATAGCTATTTCCTGACGTGCGGGAAATGATTGGTAATGTTAATCTTAATTATTTCTTATATCATAGTTTTTCATGCATTTCTACAGCATATAGGAAAGATATGAATATATCGGCAGATGATTGAAAAGGGTTACCATTTGTTAGGGGTTGAAAGCATTTAATAGCTGAAAGCATAATTTTTTAATCCTTTAATTATATTTTCCGCCTCTTCAAGGTTATTAAGATGTGAATTTTTTTTAATAGTAACCTTTAGTTTATGGTCCGACAAAAAACTGAAATTATTTGGATGATCAGTGACTAATTTTGCCAATCTTTCAGTTGACAGTGGTGTATCTTTAGAAAAGGAGAAAACCATTGTGCTATCATTGATGTCTAATTTTTTTGAGCGGATTTTTTTAAGACCGAGACTTACCTTGATTACAGAGATAAGATTCGATGCCTCCTTTGGCAAAGGACCAAATCTGTCCTCAATTTCCATTTCCATTTCCGCTATTTCATCTTCGTCCTTGTTAGAAGACAATCGCCTATATATATCAAGTCTGACATCACTCTCCACTATATAATCGTGGGGAATAGAAACCGGTAAATCAATATTTATCTCAGGGAAAATTTCCTCTTGAAAAACCTCACCCTTAAGCTCCGCCATAGTCTTTCCTATAAGCTTTAGATAAAGCTCATATCCAATAGTCTTAATATGGCCTGACTGAGAGAAGCCAAGTATATTCCCTCCTCCTCTTATCCTTAAATCATTCAGGGCAATGTTGACGCCTGAACCTAATTGAGAAAAATCCATTAAAACCTTTAGCCTCTTTTGGGCTTCATGCGTTATTTTAGAATTTTCTGAAATCAAAAGATACGCATAGGCTTTAGTACCGGATCGCCCTACCCTGCCTCTGAGCTGGTAAATTTCAGATAGACCAAAACGATCTACCTGGTTAATAATTATAGTGTTAGCTGAGGAGATATCGAGTCCTGAGTCTATTATGGTAGTACATACAAGGATATCAGTCTCTTTGTTCAGAAATCTTATCATTGCGCCCTCAAGTTCCTTATCTCTCATCTGGCCATGGGCAATGTCAATTTTTGCCCTTGGGGCTAACATGGCTACTCTATCCGCTATCAAGTCTATATTTTGGACACGATTATGGACAAAAAATATTTGCCCTCCCCTATCTAATTCTCTTTCTATAGCTTGTGATATTATATCCTCATCATATTTAGATACATATGTTTGAATGGCTAATCTTTCAACAGGTGGAGTTTGAATAATGCTGAAATCCCTCACGCCCATCAAGGTCATATGAAAAGTCCTTGGGATAGGTGTTGCTGTTATGGCAAGTACATCTATTGATTTACGATATTTCTTTAACTTTTCTTTTGCCTTTACGCCAAAGCGTTGTTCCTCATCAATAATCAGCAACCCAAAGTCTTTAAATATAATATCATCAGATAATAGCCTGTGTGTGCCAATGATAATGTCAACTTTGCCACGGGCCAATTCAGCGACTGTTTTCTTTTGCATAGATTTAGGAACAAAGCGGCTTAGGACATCAATCTTCACAGGGTAAGAATTAAAGCGCCGGACAAATGTCTGGTAATGCTGCTCGGCTAAAACAGTGGTCGGAGAGAGTATTGCTACTTGCTTACCATCCATAACGGCCTTAAAGGATGCCCGTATAGCTATCTCTGTTTTTCCAAAGCCTACATCACCGCATATAAGACGGTCCATCGGCCTTTCAGATTCCATATCTAAGAGAACATCATCGATAGCCTTTGCCTGATCCCTTGTCTCTTCATGGTCAAAGGTTGCCTCAAACTCCCTGTAGTAGTTATCCGGTTTTGAAAAAGCAAAACCCTTGTGGAGTTTTCTCATGGCATAAATCTTGAGCAGTTCCTTGGCTATTTTTTCTATTGATTTTCTGGCCTTTTTTTTGGCAATTGACCAAGAGCTTCCTCCCAGCCTATCCAATTTAGGATTCTCATCCTCCAAGCCTACGTATTTCTGGATAATGTTTATCCGTTCCGCGGGAATATAAAGCCTGTCATTATCAACATACTCAATAATTACGAAATCCCTTATCTTCTCGCCTATTTTCATTCTTGAAAGCCCTTTGTAGCGACCAATCCCGTGATCCTGATGCACTATTAGGTTGTTTTCCTGCAACTGACTCAGGTCTGTCCAAGGAATAGCCTGCACACCGTCACGTTTTGCCTTTCTTTCTCCACCGGTTTTTTTCCCAAATATTTCATCCTCAGTGATTATAATAAGGGCTGACTCAGGGTATCCAAAACCTTGGGAAAGATGGCCTAAACAAATATACAACCCTTTACTTTTTTTGACGTTTGACCAATCTTGAAGCAATTCTTTGATTGCAAGCTTGTAGTTGAGCAATATTTCCTGGAGGCGTGTTGCCTGTTGCTCAGTCCTGCATAAAAGTACGATCTGTTTTCCTTGCTCTATCCATTCTTCGATTTTTCCTGCAAGAGGTTCTATTGAAATCTGTTTGCGAGCTACATCATGGTAACCTCGCAATAGATCCCCTTCTAATAATCCACTCATATCAACCGTTAAGCCATCCCCTCCCTTGCTGGTTCTTACAGTAAAATTAAAAAAATTAATCTTTGGGAATAAAGCAATGGCCTCTTCTAACTCCTCCATCCCAAGGAAAAGCCCATCTGTTTGGGGGAATGGCTTGCCATTTTCCAGGGCATCATTTTGAAATTTATTCACCTCTTTATTAAATTTTTCCAAAATTGATTTAGCGCTACTTGGAAAACTATCGGAATTAACAACGGAGATCTGTCCACTTTCGGGAAGGTAACGAAAAATATTATCAAGATAGGGATAAAAATGTTTCGACCAGGCCTCTTGCCCGGGAAAACTTCCTCCTATATCTAAACTTCCAGGAAGTCTACCCATTGATCTTGCCCTTTTAATATTTACAGGTGTTAAAATTATTTCATTTACAGGCAAGACGGTGAGTTCCTTTAAATCACCCATTGATCTCTGGTTTATTGGATTAAAAATTCTTATTGACTCAACAGTATCCCCCCAGAATTCAATCCTTATTGCGGAATCATAAAGTGGCGGATACAGGTCAATCACCCCTCCTCTAACGGAAAAATCACCTCTTTCTTCTACCAGGGATGCTCGGAAATAGCCGAACAGCAACAATTTTTTTATAAAATCTTCCCTGTTAATATCCTCATTAACCGCTATGTATTCAACTGATTTTAAGAGAATATCCTTGGGGATAAGATTGACCATAATGGCATTTACAGAAGTGACAACAATGGCATCTTGTGAGGTTGACAGGGCATAAAGCGCCCCCACTCTTTGGCTAATCAATTCCTTTGGAGGGCTTAAACCTGCAAGGGGAGAAATATCATATGCAGGGAAAAGAAATATTTTTTTGGCCTGTTCAGGAAGAAAAAATATTAGGTCTCTGTAAAATTCCCTTGTCTCCTCAGGGCTGGGCAAAATTATAAGAAAGGGATGGCTTACTTCCGTAAGTGCCTGAGCTAAGAGGTAACTCGCGGCAGAACCGGAAATACCAATTACCTCTATGAGGCTTGCTTTATTTTTTATTTCCCTCTTTATTGTATTAATTTTATCTGACATACATATAATTTTACCCGTTCAGAGGTTCAGGGGTTCAAAGGTTCAGGGGTTCCCGCTGAAAGCGGGATTCAGGGTTAACAAAACCGTAAAAAGTCTTTTGCGAGCGATTTTGACCGCACTTGAAAATAGATTCATGAAATGCTGATCGTTAAAAATTTCAAACTGCTTGAGGCCTTTAAGCCGAGTTTTTGAAATTTAGGGATTCATTTAAGAAAACTTTTCGACCTGTGCGGTTAGCTTTTAGTCCCGCCTGAAGCGGGATTAGCTTCTGAATAAAACTGTTCAATATCCTCTTTACCTCATTAACTTGTTGATTAAGTTTTTTAAAATCTCTTATCTCCACCCCTTTTTAATGCTAATCCCGCCTATCTCAGGCGGGACTGATGGCTAACCGCACAGGTCGAAACTTTTCCAATTTCCCCGCTTGGCGGGATCTTCGACAAGTTTCAAGCTGTGAACGATACATATAATCTTACCCGTTCATACCTAATAGTTTTACGATTTATTTCATACTACCTCAAGCCCTCAATCCTCTTTCAATAATAAGTATTGGCAAGCTCCTCGGCCATCTTTTTTTTCTCCTCTAAATTGGTTATGCGATAAAGCACTAACATTTCATTTTGACTCGGTCCTGCTCCTTGGTATGTCCCTACACCATGCAAACCGGCCACCCAGTTCTGAAGGAATCTTAACATTCTCATTCTCTTTTTTGCCGGCACCGCAGATTTAAGATATTTGGAGACATATTTTCCTATTTCCGGATTTTCCAAATCCATTTCGCTTGGCATGGTAACGGCTACTCCTCCTGCTATGTCACCGGCTAAGGCCAATACCTCCCAAAAGCTTTCGTTGGTGTTTAGTTTTGATAGATTGCTCATTGCATCGTCCGGCATAAAAACACCGGAACCGGGAGGTTCTTCATTTCCCATATAGGCAGCAGAAACAGCACATGCAAGAGACGTGTTGTTAAGCTGGATCATTCTTGTTATCTTTTGCACGATATGGGATTTTTTTGAAATACCATGATATTCGGCAATAAGCTGAGTTGCACCTATAATGAGATCCATGAAACCTACCTTGCATGCCCCACCGCAATTCATCCTATGGGTTTTAGCAAAACGAGAAATAAATCTTTGCGTATAGTCTATCTCCCCGCACATAAATACCCTTTCCCAGGGCACAAAAACATGATCAAATACTATAAGGGATGTTTCTCTTTGGCCATAAATTGGGTTACCCATATATTGCAGATTTTTGCTGTATTCCCTCTCTACACTGTAAGGGTTGTATTGCCCTATATAGGTTATGCCTTCAGCACCATTAGGCACAACAAATGCGAGGGCATAATCTTCCTCTCCTTTTTCACAGGATAACCCTGGTAAAATCAAATTTTCATCTGCGGTATATGCCCCTGTAGAATGCTGCTTGGCCCCGCATACTACAATTCCGTCGCTCTTTCTTTCAACTACATGCACATAAGAGTCCGGGTCTTGGTCAAGGGGTCGTTTACTCCTGTCACCTTTTGTGTCTGTCACAGATCCACTTACCACCAGGTCTTCCTTTTGAGCATACTTAAGATATTCGTTAAAACGTTTATGATAATCCGTACCCTTTTCCTTGTCCATCTCCCATGTAGTAGCTGCAAGACCTGGAAGCATTTCATTACCTGGGCACCTGTAATTGCAGGTACCTAATTTTTGACTGTTCATTCGTGCCATGTCTAAACGCCTTTGAAGATCCTGGCTATTTTGATGTATATAAAGACTCCGGCTTATAGTCTCGCCTGTAAATTGAGATTTTGCCGTCATAATATCAGAGTATTTGGGGTCCATTGTTAGCTCATAAACCCTTGCAGTTGCATCAATGACAGACCTTGATACTGGGTGATCGTTTAGTTTCTCAACCCTCTTACCTCCTATGAAAAACCTTGGTCTAAGTCTGGAAACCCTTTCCCTGTATTCATCTACTGTTTTTAAAGCCATAATTTCCTCCAGT
The DNA here is from genome assembly GCA_964434795.1 of uncultured Desulfobacteraceae bacterium. Taxonomy (GTDB): domain Bacteria; phylum Desulfobacterota; class DSM-4660; order Desulfatiglandales; family B25-G16; genus M55B121. Next base: position 13,135 of record CAYSWP010000026.1, read on the forward strand.
CTCTTTTATAGTTTTTT
>CAYSWP010000027.1:0-13136 GCA_964434795.1 uncultured Desulfobacteraceae bacterium
TGACCCCTGGAATCCTTGGACCCTCTTCTCCAACTAAATTGGAGAAGAACCTTAATTATAAACATTCTTGAAATTATAAAGTTGGAGTTTAAAATTTTTATTTATAAGGGAGGAAAAAATGCCTGAAGAAGTGGAAGGAAATGGGTTTATTGTTAAAGATAAAAGAGCTTTTGATAGCCATGGAGATTCAAAAATAGAAGCTGAGGATGCTGTCAAAGAAGAGGTAAAAGAAGAAGTAAAAAAAGAAACAAAAAAGGAAGAAAGGATCGGTCCTTTACCAGAGGTGAATTTTTCATCATTTATTCTTTCCCTAAGCTCATCAGTTCTTTTACACCTTGGTGAGATTGCAGACCCTGTATCTGGAGAAAAAAGAAAAAACATGGACCTTGCAAAGCAATCGATTGACATTATAAGTATGCTGCAAGATAAAACTAAAGGCAATATTTCTCAAGATGAGGAAAAACTTATTGAGCAAATGCTCTTCGATTTGCGTATGCGTTTTTTTGAAGCAAGTAAATAATAATGTATTTAATTAGGGAATATGAAGAAAATGGATTGGGTATCTCCAGGGGGGCCTCAATTGAGATACTGGCTCCGGCAAAGTTAAATTTACTGTTAAATATTGTAGGCGTAAGGGAAGATGGGTATCACGAATTATTCTCTATTTTTACCCCGGTTTCCCTTTATGATATTTTAAAGATAGCCAAGATTGAATCTGGTGTAAAGATATATTGGCGTGGCAGGAAACTGCAAGATAAGCAGGATAATTTAATTTATAGGGCGGCTCTCTGTTTTTTTGAAAAAACAGGCATCAATAATGGTGTTAGAATTACTGTAGATAAAAAAATACCAATTTCCTCCGGCCTGGGTGGCGGAAGCAGTGACGCAGCGGCAACATTAAAGGCCTTGAACAGGCTTTGGGGAAACCCATTATCAAAAAAAGGGCTCGAAAAATTAGCCTTGTCTCTGGGTGCGGATGTGCCTTTTTTTTTATTACAAAGACCAGCCATAGTTAGAGGCATTGGGGAAATACTTGAGCCAATAGATAATTTTCCAGATATTTGGTATGCGATTGTTAGCCCAAGACTCATGGTCTCAACTGAATGGGCCTATAAAAATACTAAATTAGATTTGACAAAAATAAAAAATCAAGATATAATGACTGATTTTAGAAAAGAGGTTTTCAAGAATCCAGATATGCTATCTAATGATCTTGAGGCAGCAACCTTTGAAAGGTATCCTTTTCTTGGATCAATCAAGACATCCCTATTAAAGTTAGGCGCCTTTAGCGCACTAATGACCGGTAGTGGTCCCAGCGTATTTGGTCTCTTTAGAACATCAGAAGAGGCCTTTAAAGCCAGCAAAATATTTGAGCTACGAAAAGATAGTGATGTTTTTGTAGTTGAGGGATTGCATTAAAATCCTGGTGTTATACCCCGGAAGGTTATAAATAGGTAAACTTTAGCGTGCGATCCTCTATGAATCTACTCCTCGAATTATCAGCTCCAGGCTATAGAGGTTGAATTTTTTTGGGGTGTCGTCAAGCGGTAAGACACGGGCCTTTGGAGCCCGCATTCGGAGGTTCGAATCCTCCCACCCCAGCCAGAAAAATGTATTTAATTAATGGTCACGTCAAAAGAATTTTTATGAATTGTCATAATTTTTTTTAAAAAGTAGGAAGCTATGGATGAACTTACTGATAATTTGAAAGTATTTGGAGGGACATCAAACGCAAAACTCACTAAAGAGGTCTGCGATTATTTAGACATTCTTCCTGGAGAGATGCTAAATTCAACCTTTAGCGATGGGGAAATTAGAGTTGAAATTGATGAAAATGTAAGGGGAAAAGATGCCTTCATAATCCAGTCAACATGCAGTCCGGTTAATGATAATTTCATGCAGCTTTTAATAATTGCTGATTCGCTTAAAAGAGCCTCTGCAAAAAGCATAACAGCGGTAATGCCTTATTACGGATATGCCAGGCAGGACAGAAAGGTTAAGCCTCGGGTTCCCATAAGCGCAAAACTTTTAGCTGACCTGATAACCGTCGCCGGCGTGAATAGGGTAATTTCAATTGATCTTCACGCCGGGCAGATTCAGGGTTATTTTAATATCCCTGTAGACAACCTATTTGCTGCGCCTATCCTCTTGAAATATATCACGGAAAATTTTGAAAACAACATATCAATAATTTCCCCGGATGCAGGTGGTGTAGAGAGGGCCCGCGCCTTTGCAAAAAGACTTAATGCATCTTTGGCAATTATAGATAAACGAAGGGAAGAACCAAATATTGCAGAGGCTATGAACGTAATTGGTGATGTAAGAGGGAAAACAGCAATTCTTCTTGATGATATGGTTGACACAGCAGGCACCCTTGATCAGGCTGCTCATGCCTTAATTAAAAATGGAGCAAAAAACGTCTATGCATGCTGCACTCATCCGGTTCTATCAGGTAATGCGGCAAAGCGTCTGGCTGATTCTCCTATTGAGACACTTTTAGTAACAAATACCATACCATTAAATAAAAAAGCTGTAGGGTGTACAAAGATCAAGGTTGTGTCTGTAGCAGAAATCCTGGGAGAGGCAATCAAAAGGGTGTACTTTTCAAGATCCATTAGTTCCCTTTTCATATAAAGGTAGATATTAAACAATGAACAATAAATGTTAGTTACTGGAGTTAATAATGGCCAATGAACAACTTAATTCTGAAATAAGAAATGAAACCGGTAAAGGTCAGGTTCGAAGACTGAGAGACTTAGGAAAAATTCCCGCCATTTTTTATGGCCCAAAGGCAAACCCTATTATACTCTCTATAAATTATTCGGACCTCGAAAAGATGCTTAAGGGAAAATCTGCTGAGAATATTATGTTTGATTTAAACATAAGCTCCGGCGAAAAAAGCAAACCAAAAACAGTCATGATAAAGGAGGTTCAGATAGACCCTGTTACGAGGCGTTATTTACATATTGACCTTTATGAGATTGCTCTTGGTAAGGCATTAGAGGTAAATATCCCTACTATCCTTATAAACACGCCAATAGGAGTAACAAATGGGGGTATTTTGCAGCATATCAGGAGAGAATTGAGTGTATCTCTTTTACCAAAAGATTTGGTTGAAAAAATAGAGATTGATGTATCTAATCTTGATATAGGCGAGACGATGCACATAAGGGATGTGGCTTTTCCCACCGGTTTAAAGCCAACGGAAGACGAGGGCCTTACTGTTGCTACAGTTGTTGCGCCGATAGTTGAAGAAGAGAAGGAGGAAGTAGAGGAAGAAGAGGCTGTGACTGAGGGAGCTGTAAGTGAAGAAGCAGGAGGAAAGGAGGAATCCTAAAATCACGTATCTTATTGTAGGGATCGGTAACCCAGGCGGTGAATATATTTACAGCAGACATAATCTTGGCTTTAAGGTCATCGATCTTCTATCAAAAAAGTATAACCTTCGTTTATATGACAAACGCTTTCACTCCAAATCAGCAAAAACGGGATGCTTTGACAAAGAGGTTGTTCTTGCCTGTCCGCAGACTTTTATGAATAACTCCGGCTTAGCTGTTAAGCGTTTGGTGAAAAACTATGCAGTGGAGATGAACAACTTTATGGTAGTCCATGATGACCTTGATTTGGAGGCAGGTCGAATGAAAATTGTTCGTGGAGGTGGGGCCGGAGGCCACCGAGGGATAAAGTCTATAACCCTTCATCTTGGATCAAGTAATTTTATCCGGACTAAGATAGGAATAGGTCGCCCAAGACATGAGGAACTGATTGAAGATTTTGTCTTAAATCCTTTCTATAGTGACCAAGAAAAAACAATGGATGGTGTGCTTAATGTTGCAATAGAGGCAATTGAGTCATTTATTTTAAACGGTGTGGAATTTGCGATGAATAACTTTAATTCTATAATAATTGTGAAGAAGGAGGTAGAAGAGTAATGCAAGGATTAACTGTTTATGCACCTTATTTAGGAATCGTTGGTTTGATTATAGCTTATCTGATATTCCTGTATGTAAAAAAACAACCAAATGGAAGTAAGCTGATGCAGGAAATTGAGGAAATGATCCATGATGGGGCTATGGCATTTTTAAAGAAAGAATATTCAGTCTTATTATTTTTTATAGCAGCCGTTTTCCTATTGCTTGGTTTCATATCATGGAAAACTGCCATTGCATTTGTTACCGGTTCTTTTTGCTCTATGTTGGCAGGATTTTCAGGCATGAGTGCAGCTACCAAAGGAAATTCAAGAACTGCAAATGCAGCCAACAAAAATGGGCAGGCTAGTGCCCTTAATGTTTCATATTTTTCCGGTTCAGTGATGGGGCTTTCAGTAGCCAGCCTTGGTCTACTTGGACTGGGCTTTTGGTTTTGGCTTTACGGTGGAGATCCGGAAACGGCAAAATATATTAATGGGTTTGCCATGGGTGCAAGCTCAATTGCCTTATTTGCAAGGGTTGGAGGTGGAGTTTATACAAAGGCTGCAGATGTTGGAGCCGATCTTGTAGGGAAGCTAGAGGCCGGGATTCCAGAGGATGATCCAAGAAATCCCGGGGTTATTGCCGATAATGTAGGGGATAATGTAGGGGATATCGCAGGCATGGGAGCTGACATATTTGAATCCTATGTTGGATCTGTAATCGCTACAATAGCAATTGCCGCAACCCTGGCTATTAATACGCCTGACGCCCTTGCTGCCTTTATTAAGAGTTTTCCAGTGCTGGAGGGTGCTTCAGCTACCGTTATTAAACTTAAATTTATGGCAATGCCCGTATTAATTGTCATGGCAGGTTTAATAGGTTCATTTGCCGGTGTGTTTTCTATTAAGATTTTTCAAGGTGGAAACCCTGCCGGCGCCCTAAGATATACAACCTATATAGCAGCCGCAGTTTTTGTACTTCTGGTTGCTATTATAACCCATTACCTTGGCATGCCATGGGGTGCTTTTTGGGCTGTTATATCCGGTCTATTGTGCGGTATTGCAATTGGCCTCTTAGCCGAGTATTACACATCCGGCCCTCCGGTCAGGCATATTGCCGAACAGTCTGCTACCGGACCAGCTACTGTAATTATAGCAGGCCTTGCCGTAGGTATGCAATCAACATATCTGCCTATTCTTGGTATATGTGCAGCTACCTTTGTTGGGTTTCAGACAGCAGGTATTTATGGAATTGGTTTATCTGCAGTTGGAATGCTGGCTACAGTTGGCGCCACTATGACAGTCGATGCATACGGCCCAATTGCCGATAATGCCGGAGGCATATCAGAAATGTCCGGTCTTGGACCTGAAACAAGAAAGATTACAGATAGTCTCGATGCCCTTGGGAATACAACCGCTGCAATAGGTAAAGGGTTTGCCATAGGCTCGGCTGCATTAACTGCACTAGCCCTTTTCGTTGCGTACACACAGGCAGCAGGACTTACAGTAATTGATATAAAAAATCCCATGGTAGTAATAGGGATTTTTATTGGTGGCATTGTTCCAATGCTTTGCGGTGCATTAACAATGACATCTGTCGGCAAAGCCGCCTTTAGCATAGTAGAAGAAATACGACGACAGTTTAGAGAAATCCCAGGGTTGCTTGAAGGGAAAGAAGGGGTCAAGCCTGACCCAAAAACCTGCGTATCCATAGCAACTACATCGGCCCTTAAGAGAATGGTGGCGCCAGGCCTAATTGCAATTCTTACTCCAGTCGCAGTAGGCATCTTTTTGGGTAAAGAAACCCTCGGTGGTACGCTTTTAGGAGCAACACTCATGGGCGCCTTTCTGGCTCTTTTTATGGCCAATAGCGGAGGCGCATGGGACAATGCTAAAAAGTATATCGAAGAAGGCAACTTAGGTGGAAAGGGCTCTGATAACCATAAAGCTGTTATAGTGGGTGACACTGTAGGCGACCCTTTTAAGGATACCTCCGGCCCGGCAATGAATATTTTAATCAAATTAATGTCCGTTGTATCCCTTGTAATTGCCCCAATACTGCCGGCTGTTGGGTTATTTTTAATGTAAGATGTTAACTCCATTATGAAATTCAATTAAGTCTTCGTATCTTACTTAGCCGATTGAATTCCTAATGTTAATAGGAGGTGATAATGTTTAAGGTAGGGGACTTAGCAGTTTATCCGGCCCATGGTGTTGGGCTTATCGAGAAGATTGAAACGAAGGAGATTGCAGGCTCTCAGGAAAGTTTTCTCATAATAAGAATCCTTGAGAATAATATGATTATTATGGTCCCATCTTCAAATACTTCAAGTGTTGGGTTAAGACAAATTGTAAACTCAAAGGAAGTATCAAAGATTTTTTCCATACTCCAAAAGAATGACAGATCTGTAGATGATGGTCAGACCTGGAATAGACGCTATAGGGATTATATGGATAAAATTAAAAGTGGTTCTGTCTTTGAGATTGCAGAAGTATTCCGCGATCTAAGTACAATTAAGAGAGATAAGGAACTTTCTTTTGGTGAAAGAAAGATGTTAGACACTGCACAAAGCTTACTTGTGAAAGAAATTTCTCTTGCTAAAAACATGAAGGAAGAAGATGTGGAAAGAGATATTAAATCAAGTCTCTTTATACAGTCTTCCGCTAAACAGTAATACTTTTAAAAATTATAAGGTTGTGCCGTACAGCAGGGAAAAAACCTTTATTTTCTATCAGTCGCCGGAAGATTCAGATGCAAGACTTGATAAATTTCTCTGCTCTAAGAAGGATTTTAACCTGTCCAGGGCAAGGATTCAAGGTCTTATTAAGTCTGGTGCAGCAACAGTTAACGGTGAGAGAAAAAAACCCAGTTATGTGGTTAGGTCTGGTGATAGCGTAGAAGTTTTGTTGTTACCATTGCCGGGACCATTAGATACAACTGAAAATGTAGAATTTGACATTCTCTATGAAGATAATTCAATAATAGTAATAAATAAACCTCCAGGCTTAGTAGTTCATCCGCCTGGAGGCCTCAGTAAAGGCACCTTGGTGCATGGGTTGTTAAGAAGGGAAACCAAATTATCCCATCCTACAGACAAGTTAAGGCCTGGGATTGTCCATAGGCTTGATAAGGATACATCAGGTGTTATGGTAGTAGCGAAAAATGATTATGCCCATGAATTCTTGTCCAGCCAATTCAAGCAAAGAGAGATAAAGAAAAAATACTTATCCATTGTTCATGGTAGTTTTGAACAAGAGAATGGAATAATAAATTTGCCGATTAACAGGCATCCAACCAAAAGAAAAGAGATGAGCATTTCTCTTTTAAGCGGCAGGACGTCTATTACTGAATGGGTGGCGCTGGATACTTTTTTTCATAGTTTTTCATTACTAAGTATAAGGCTTAAGACCGGCAGAACCCACCAGATAAGAGTTCATATGGCATATATGGGGCATCCTGTAGTAGGGGATCTTGTTTATGGGCATGGAAAAAGGTGGTGGAAAAAGGAACCTTTAAAAATTAGAGAATGCCTTAAGCTGGTGGAGAGACAAATGCTTCATGCTGAATTATTGGGATTTACCCACCCTGACTCAAAAAAGTATGTTGAATTTAAAGCCTCTCTCCCTGATGACATAAACACTTTCCTGGAATGGTTAAACGAAAATAGATATTATTTGTAGCTATTCATATATCAGTAATAAAATTGTGACTTGTTATTAAGTATATTACAAAATACCTTGACAGAACGATATTTGAACTATATTATATCAAGACAGTAGATTATTAATCCACAAAAATTAATTCCTCTCAAAAAAGGTTATTTATCTTTTTATCATCAAAAATCAATTTAAGAGCCATCATTTACTAAGAATCTCCAGGAAATGAAATAAGATTAAAATATTCTATCTTGACTTATATGGGTTATTACCCCATTTCCTCCCTTAGCATTAAAATTAGGCAGATAAAGGGGAATATATATTAAAATTTATAGAGGTACGTTAAAACATGAATTTAGTAGAACTTAAAACGAAAAATATAAGTGAATTAGTTGACCTGGCAAAATCATTTGGGATTAACGGGGCCAGTGGTATGCGAAAACAGGATGTTATCTTTAGCATTTTAAAGGCCCGGACAGAGCAAAATGGTGTAATATACGGGGGAGGTGTTTTGGAGACTTTGCCTGATGGATTTGGTTTTTTAAGATCACCGGATTCTAACTACCTCCCAGGACCTGACGATATGTATATATCTCCGTCGCAAATCAAAAGGTTTAATCTAAAGACAGGAGATACTGTCTCAGGCCAGATAAGGCCACCAAAGGAGGGGGAAAGGTATTTTGCCTTACTAAAGGTAGAAAGTATTAACTATGAAGACCTGCAAGCGGCAGCTGAAAAAATATTATTTGATAACATGACACCTCTTTACCCCACAGAGAGGGTCAACCTGGAAACAGATTCTAATAATTTTTCAACAAGAATTATGGATTTAATGAATCCAATAGGCAAGGGGCAGAGAGGATTGATAGTGTCTCCACCTCGAACTGGGAAAACGATGTTACTTAAAGATATCGCAAATGCTGTTACCAAAAATCACCCGGATATATACAAAATAGTTCTATTGATTGATGAGAGACCGGAGGAGGTAACTGACATGGCCCGTTCCGTAGAAGCTGAGGTCATTAGCTCAACCTTTGATGAGCCTCCACAGCGACATGTGCAGGTAGCTGAGATGGTTCTGGAAAAGGCAAAAAGACTTGTTGAGCATAAAAAAGACGTCTTTATCTTATTGGATAGTATTACACGCTTGGCCAGGGCCTATAATACCGTAGTACCTCCAAGTGGAAAAATTTTATCCGGAGGCGTCGATTCAAATGCCCTTCACAGGCCAAAGAGATTTTTTGGGGCTGCGAGGAACCTTGAAGAGGGAGGTAGTCTTACTGTAATTGCAACCGCTTTAATCGATACTGGAAGCAGAATGGACGAGGTTATATTTGAAGAATTTAAAGGAACCGGTAATATGGAAGTAAACCTCGATAGAAAATTAAGTGACAGGAGAATTTTTCCTGCCTTTGATATAAATCGATCAGGAACAAGGAAAGAAGAGCTCCTCGTTGATTCAGCAGACCTAAATCGTATATGGCTATTGCGCAAACTCCTTGCCCCCCTAACAACGGTTGATAGCATGGAATTCCTATTAGAAAAGATGAGGGGCACAAAGAGCAATAAAGAATTCCTGGCGTCAATGAATCAATAATATATACTTAGAAATTGTAAATTTTGATAATTTCGTATACACTGTATTTTGTTAACTTTTAATCTTTAATAAACGGAGATTTGGAATATGAAGAAAGATATTCACCCACCCTTTAAAAAGACACTCGTACATTGTGCGTGCGGAAATGAATTTGAGACCTATTCAACGGCAAAAGAGATAAAAGTGGAGATATGTTCTCAGTGCCACCCTTTATATACCGGGCAACAAAAGATTATAGATACAAGGGGTCGTGTAGAAAGATTTAAGCGTAAATATCAAAACGTACAGTACGGTAAAAATCGATAGGTTAGAGAAAAGAGAATAAAGAATAATGTTTTCGCAAATTCAAGAAGCAGAAAATAGGCTCAATGATTTGGAATTTGAATTGAGCAAGCCGGAAGTTATACAACAGAAGGACCTTTATCAGAAATATGTAAAAGAGCATTTTAATCTTAAGCCTATAGTAGATATTTTCAGAAAGCACAAGGAGGTAAAGGAAAAAATTGAAGATGCCAAAAGTCTTCTTGATGATTCGGATTTAGAAATCAGGGATTTAGCTCATTCAGAAATACATATCCTGAAGGATGATTTAAATAGGCTTGAAAACGAGATGGGTATTCTACTGGCACCTAAGGATCCAAGAGATGAAAAAGACGTTATCCTCGAAATAAGGGCAGGAACAGGAGGGGAAGAGGCGGCTTTATTTGCAGCGGATCTCTTTAGAATGTATGGCTACTATATTGAGAAAAAAAAATGGAAAATAGATGTTCTTAGCAAAAACCTTACTGGTTTGGGTGGTTTTAAAGAGATAATTGCATCAATAGGTGGGGAAAGGGTATACAGTGGATTAAAATATGAAAGTGGAGTTCACAGGGTGCAGAGAGTGCCGGAAACTGAGGCCCAGGGAAGGATACATACCTCTGCTGTTACTGTGGCGGTAATGCCGGAGGCCGAAGAGGTAGACGTGTCCATTGATCCCTCTGAACTTAGAATAGATGTATATAGATCCTCAGGCCCAGGAGGGCAGAGTGTTAACACTACAGATTCTGCTGTTAGAATTACCCATATCCCTACAGGATTAGTGGTCTCTTGTCAGGATGAAAAATCTCAACATAAAAATAAGGCAAAAGGTATGAAGGTTCTGCGTTCTCGCCTGTTAGACATGCAGATGGAAGAGCAGCAATCCAAAATTTCTAAAGAGCGAAAAAATATGGTAGGTTCAGGCGATAGGAGCGAGAGGATCAGAACCTATAATTTTCCACAAGGGAGGGTAACTGACCACCGTATAGGGCTGACATTATACAGACTCGATGATATTCTACATGGTAGCCTTGATTTATTATTAGATCCTATTGTAGCTTACTTTAATGCAAAGGCCAAGAAGGAGGAAGCTGCAAAACTGTCATGATTAAAAAAAGGTGGATCATTCAGAAACTTTTGAATGTAACCTCCGATTTATTAAGAGAAAAAGATATTGAAAATCCAAGGCTTTGCGCCGAGGTTTTGCTTGGCTATCAATTAAAAAAGACCAGGGTTGATCTTTATCTTGAATTTGACCGGCCACTAAATGAATTTGAACTAAATGGTTTTCGATCGCTTGTTAAAAGACGCTTAAAAAGAGAACCCCTTCAGTATATTACCGGGCATCGAGAGTTCTGGTCCCTTGATTTTTTAGTAAATCCATCCGTTCTAATCCCAAGGCCAGAGACTGAAATTCTTATTGAAGAGGCCCTCAAGCTAAGGAAAGAAAATTTATTACCTCAAAGTTCGAGACCCAAAATATTAGATTTATGCACTGGCTGTGGTGTTATAGCCATATCTCTGGCAAAGGAAATTACGTTGGCTGATGTATGGGCAAGCGATATCTCTTCTAAGGCCATTAATACCGCCAAAACAAATGCTAAACTCCATAACGTTGAGAGTCAAATAAAATTTTTTCAAGGTGATCTTTGGAAACCCTTTCAATCCTTTTCTAAAAACTTTGACATGGTTATTTCCAACCCCCCTTATGTCCTTACAGAAATGATTCAAAACTTGTCTCCGGAAATATATCTATATGAGCCTAAAATTGCCCTTGATGGACATGAAAACGGGATGTATTTCATTGAAAGAATAATTAAGGAAAGCTGTGAATACCTTAAACCTGGAGGATGGCTTTTGATGGAAATGGCCCCGGACCAGACGGAAAAGGCCTTGTCTTTATTAGAATCATTAAAATTTTATGATTATATAGAAAAAATTATGGATTATGGAAAAAAATTTAGGGCAGTAAAGGCACAGAGAACAAATGGATAAGATAATCATTGAGGGAGGAATTCCACTTAACGGAGAGGTGACTATTAGCGGGGCCAAAAACGCTGCCTTGCCTGCTCTTGTTGCATGTCTTTTGACCGGCGGATGGCATACATTAGATAATATACCAAAATTAAGAGATATTTCTACTATAAAAAATATTTTATCGGATTTCGGGGTTTCCTTTAAGGAAGAGGGAGAAAAGCTTAGAGTGAACTCGGACAACCTAAAAGATTATACTGCCCCATATAATTTAGTGAAGACGATGCGGGCCTCCATACTGGTTTTAGGACCACTTTTGTCTAGACTGGGTAAGGCCAAAATTTCTTTACCTGGGGGCTGTGCAATAGGGGCCCGTCCAATAGATATACATTTAAAAGGATTGCATGCCATGGGTGCGGATATAGCTTTAGAGCATGGATATGTAGTGGCAAACGCAAAGAAGCTTCACGGAGCGGATATATTTTTTGACATATCTACTGTCACAGGTACGGAAAATTTAATGATGGCAGCGGTAAAGGCTGAAGGCACAACTGTTTTACAAAATGCTGCTAAAGAGCCGGAGGTTGTTGATCTGGCAAACATGCTTAATCAAATGGGGGCGCAAATTAGTGGTTCCGGTACTGATATTATAACTATAACAGGCGTTAAAGAACTGCATCCAGTTGAATACACCATTATACCGGATCGTGTTGAGGCCGGGACATTTTTAATTGCTGCGGCTATGACTAATGGGAATGTAAGGTTAAAGGGGTATGGCGAAGAATATATAGAAGCGGTTATTAAAAAACTCCATGACAGCGGAATAGAGATAGAAAAAAGCGGTAAAGACATTGTTGTGAGGTCCAATGGAGAAATTAAAAGTGTTGATATTAAAACAACTCAATATCCAGGCTTTCCTACTGATATGCAGGCACAGTTCATGGCATTGATGTGCATTGCTGATGGATGGAGTATGATAAGGGAGACAATATTTGAAAACAGATTCATGCATGTTAGTGAATTAAGGAGAATGGGGGCGGATATTGAGATTAACGGAGGTCAGGCCTTGGTTAGGGGCAAAAGAAATTTATTCGGTGCACAGGTTATGGCCACAGATTTGAGGGCCAGTGCATCTCTCATCCTTGCCGGGCTTGCGGCAAAAGGAAGAACTGAAATTTCTCGCGTGTATCATCTTGACCGTGGCTATCAAGATATAGATAAAAAGTTGTCTCTTCTTGGGTCAAAGATTTGGCGGGAGAGATATTAGACGTTTATCAACAGTTCGGCCACTAAGCCTGCCCTGGCGCGACATAATGAGCTTATTGCATGTGTGTTATTGGTTTTTTCAAGAATTTTATATCAAACACCAAATTTGCAATGCCAGGTCTGGGCCAGGGGCACTAAGTCACGAAGGAAAAATATGAATTTCAAAATTTTACAAAAAAAAGGAAGGATAATTCTCAAAGAAATTTACAGATTTACCTTTTGCTGTGTATGAGAAATAATGTATCATTTAAGAGTCTTCGTGACTTTGTGGCTGTACTCATAACAAATTTCCAGTTTCAAGTTTCAAATTTAACCTCTCAAAATTGGTAACTTCTCAGTAAGGCAGGGTATTCCTATATCTTACCCCTTTGAGAAATGGGGATTGAGGGGGATTTTTCCTGAAGTTGACCGGACTTATTGAGATGTTACCAA